>NZ_BAAGZJ010000013.1:0-115833 GCF_054778635.1 Nocardiopsis nanhaiensis | reverse complement strand
GTGGTTTTGGCAGGAGGGTCACACTCGGTCTCATTTCGAACCCGGTCGTTAAGTCTCCTTGCGCTGATGGTACTGCCCTGTGGTGGGGTGGGAGAGTAGGTCGCTGCCACGGTTTTTCTTTGGGGGGTTGTTCCTGCGGGGGCGACCCCCCTTATTTTTTCACATGTGTTTCAATTTTTTTGAAATAGATTCAAGGGGTCACCCTTTCATTGGATGAACCTTTTTATTCTGTTCTCTATGTGAACAGTAGTACGCTTGGTGATCACCCTACTCCCGTGTAACATTGGTCACCTGCGTAAACATTGATTACCCACGTCTTGAATATTGTAAGGATAGCCTTTCCTGGGTTAGGCTCGCCTATGTTGTGAGCTCGGGCCGGCCGAGTCTTATGCCCGTGAACCTCGGTAGGAGAAGCCCAGATGAACACGATCCCCCAACGGTTCAAGCTCGCGCTGGTGGCTGTTCCCGTCTTCGCTCTGATGGCCGCGGCCTGTGGTGGGGACGGCAATGGTGGCGCCGCGTCCGGGGATGACGGAGCGGAAGACGCCATCACCATTTATTCCGGTCGCGACGAGGAACTGATCGAGCCGCTCATCGGGGACATGCGGGAGGCCACCGGCCTCGAGATCGATGTCCGTTACGGTGACACCGCCCAGATGGCCAACCAGATCCAGACCGAAGGCGACCAGACCAACGCGGACCTGTTCATCGCCCAGGACGCGGGTGCACTCGGACTCCTGGTTCAGGAGGGGCTGCTCGCCGAACTCCCCGGTGACATCACCGACCAGGTCCCGGATGAGTACCAGGACGGCAACGGTGAGTGGATCGGGCTCTCCGGCCGTTCCCGAGTCATCGCCTACGCCCCCGACAACGTCGACGAGGTCCCTGACAGCGTCCTCGACCTGACCGACCCCGAATGGGAGGGCAGGGTCGGTATCGCGCCCACCAACGCCAGCTTCCAGTCCTTCGTCACCGGCCTTCGGGTGATCGAGGGCGACGAGACCGCGGAACAGTGGCTCGAGGGCATGGCCGACAACGACGTCGAACTGTTCGAGAACAACCGTGCGATGTTCGACGGCCTCGAGACCGGCGACATCGACCTCAGCCTGAACAACCACTACTACTGGTACGAGCGCTTGAAGGAGACCCCGGACGAGGTCACTTCGGAACTGCACTACCTGCCTGTCGCTGACGCCGGAAGCCTCGTCAACGTCGCCGGTGCAGCCATCACCGCTGACGCGGCGAACGCGGAGGGCGCTCAAACCGCCTTGGAGTTCCTCATCGGCGAGGAAGCCCAGACCTACTTCACGGAGGAGACTTCCGAGTACCCGCTGGTCGACGGGGTTCCGGCCAACGAGGACCTTGAGGAACTGGACAGCCTGGAGCAGCCCGACATCGATCTCACCGATCTGCACTCCCTGGACGAGACCGTCGAGATGATCCGCGAAGCGGGCCTGGAGTGACGGACGTCCATCCTGGACGCACACAGCCGGAGTCGACCCTGAAGACGGGCGGCTCCGGCCGTGCCGTGTCTGTCCCCTCCTCCCTGCCGCTGTACCTGCTGGCCGGAACCACCGCCGTTCTGGCCGTGCTCCCCCTGCTGTACGTGCTCGTCCAGGCCTTCTCGGACGGGCCGGGCACCCTGTTCGACGCCCTCACCCGCGGTCGGACCGTTGAACTGCTGTTCAACAGCCTGGTTCTGACGGCGACCGTCACCGCGGGCTGTCTCATCCTCGGGATCGGGCTGGCCCTGCTGGTCGCCCGCGTACGGTTGCCCGGCGGCCGACTCTGGGCCCTGGTCGCCACGCTCCCCCTGGCCATCCCGAGCTATGTCGCCGCGATGGTGTGGATGGAGGCCGTCCCCGAGGTCCAGGGGTTCACCGGCTCGCTGATCGTCCTCACCCTGACCTGCTACCCCTACGTCTTCCTCCCCGTCGTCGCCGCGTTGAGCCGGGCCGACCGGGACCAGGAGGAAGTGGCGCGCTCTCTCGGACGCGGATCCCTGTACGTGTTCTTCCGGGTGACCCTGCGCCACGTCCAGCCCTCCGCCGCGGCGGGATCCCTGTTGGCGGCGCTGTACGTCCTCTCGGACTTCGGCTCCGTAGCGACCCTGCGCTATGACACCATCACCCGGGCCATCTACAACGATTACGCCAACCGGTTCGACATGGCGAGCGCGGCCTCGCTCAGTGCTCTCCTGGTCGTTGTCACCCTCCTGGTGCTGTGGGGTGAGGCACGGGCACGCGGACGGGCGCGCTTCAGCCGGGTCGGCGCCGGAGCGACCAGGCTCCGGCCGCCCAAGGACGTTGCCGGGGACCTCACCGCACACCTCTCCCCCGGTCCTGCCCGTACCGTACGTGGCCTGGTGAGCGGCCTCCTCGTGCTGCCGTTCGTCCTGGTGGCATCGGCCGCCCTGGTCTTCCCCGTCGCCAGTCTCAGCTACTGGATCGTCCGGGGTACCTCTGCCGGGTTCGACCTGCCCCGCATGACGGAGACCGCGCTGACGACGTTGGGCGTCTCCGCCGCGGCCGCGGTCCTCACGCTGGTCTTGGCGCTTCCCGTCGGAATCCTCGCCGCCCGCCACCGGGGCCGGATCCCCCGCCTGCTTGAAGGCGCCACCTGGATGGGCTATTCGATGCCCGGTGTGGTGGTGGCGGTGGCCCTCGTCTACTTCGCGGTCAATCACGCGTTCGCGCTGTACCAGCAGCTTCCGCTGATGATCTTCGCCTACGCGCTGCTGTTCCTCCCCGCGGCGGTCGGCTCGGTGCGCAGCGCGGTCGCCCAGTCCCCGCCCGGACTGGAGGAGATGGGGCGCTCGCTTGGCCGTACTCCCCCGCAGGTGTTCACCAGGATCACGCTGCCCCTGGCCTTTCCCGGCGTCGCGGCTGGCGGCACTCTCGTCTTCCTCACCTGCATGAAAGAACTTCCGGTGACCCTGATGCTGCACCCCACCGGGATGGAGACCATCGCGATGCGGCTCTGGAGCGCCACCAACGTGGGCCGGTTCGCCGAGGCAGCGCCCTACGCGATGATGCTCATCGTCCTGGCTTCGGTTCCCGCGTTCGTACTGGGCCGCAAGGCCACGGCAATGGAGAGGTGATTCCATGAGCGGTCTCGTCGTCGAAGGGGCGGAGAAGTCCTTCGGCCGCACCGGTGTACTGCACGGGGTCGACCTGCAGGTGCAGGACTCCTCGCTCGGTGCCCTTCTGGGCCCGTCCGGCTGCGGCAAGACCACACTGCTGCGGTTGGTCGCCGGGTTCGAACGGCTGGACGCCGGGACCCTCCGGATCGGTGACCGGGTGCTCGCCAACGGCCGGGCGGTCCACGCGCGACCAGAACGCAGGGGCGTCGGTGTGGTTCCGCAGGAGGGGGCGCTGTTTCCCCACCTGTCCGTGGCCCGCAACGTCGCCTTCGGCCTGGGCCGGAACTGGCGGGAGCGGATGGGCGGACGGGCCCGCCGGCGGGCCCGCACCGAGGAGGTCCTGGAACTGGTCGGGCTCGTCGGGTACGCGGACCGGATGCCGCACGAGCTGTCCGGCGGGCAGCAACAGAGGATCGCACTGGCTCGGGCTCTGGCCCCGGAACCCGAGCTCGTCCTGCTGGACGAACCCTTCAACGCCCTCGACCCGGCCTTGCGGACGGGGCTGCGCGAGGAGGTCCGGCAGGTACTGCGCACGGCCGGGGTCACCGCGCTGCTGGTCACGCACGACCCCGAGGAGGCGTTGTCGACCGCCGACAGCGTGGCGTTGATGCGGGAGGGCGAGGTCGTCCAGGCCGGGACGCCACGCGGGGTGTATGAGCGGCCGGGGGACGCGGGGCTGGCCAAATACCTGGGGGAGACAGTGGTGATCCCGGGGGAGCTGCGTGCCGGCCGGGTGGAGTGCGCGCTGGGCGCTGTGGAGGCTTACACGGTTGGCGACGCCGGAGAGGGGTCCGTGGTGCTGCGGCCCGAGCGGATCGATTTCGCCCTTGAGGGTGAGAGCGGCTCAGGGGAGGGGGTGCTCGGCCGCGTGGCCGACGTGACCTTCGCCGGGCACGACAGCGTGGTGCACCTGGCCGTGGAGGGGTCGGGCACACGCGTCAGAGCACGGTCACACCGTCATCCCTCTCCCGAGATCGGTGCACAGGTGTGGATCCGGGTCTCCGGGGAGGTCGCCTTCTTCACGGGTGAGGCCGCGCAGGCGCACGGTTGGGAGAACCGGTCGGCGGTTGCGGCGGGCCACCACTGAGGAAGCCCGCCACGTGGCCGAGGCCGGGGCACCTGAGGGTGTTCCCGGTGTCGGGAGGCCGGGAACGGTGACCGCCACCGGCCGGAAACCGTCGAACACCGCCTAATCGTCGTCGGCCTCCGGCGTTTCGATGAGTTGCCGCAGCAGGGCAACGAAATCGTCCTCGCTCATTGCCGACCAGTCCACGTGCTCGTTCATGTTCAGCGGTCTCCCCAAACTCCGCACCGATAAGCCTCTGAGGGCGGCATTGGTTCGAGAAGTCTGGGTTAACAACGTGTTGGCGCAGGTGGGGGAGCTGGCCGGAATAGGCCCCGGTGTTCTCGGTCCGTCAGACGCGCTGTTGGAGGGCGCTCCGGCACTCGGGGCAGCGGCAGCGCTTGTTGTACCCGGTGACGCTGCCGTGGGGCAGGGAGGGGTCGCGCTGTTCGGTGAGGGTCGCGTCGAGCTGTTCGCCGAAGGGCTTGAGGACCCGGGCGGTGGAGAAGACCTGCTTGGGGTTGATGCCCAGCTCTCCGGCGGCGTCGTCGATGTGCTTACCCATGCGGAGTTTCGCGATGAGGCGTGACCGGGTGCTAGGGGGCATCTGGGCCTCCGCGTTCGCGATCAGCTGCTCGGCGTCGTCAATCGGATAGCTCATGGGTTTCCTCTACATGTACGGGTACGCCCACCGGGGCGGGCACCTCAAGCATCGTACGCGCTTTGGCCCCGCAAGTATCGGGCTGAGACATACGTGACATGAAGCTACAATCCCCGCAGTGCGGGCCTTGCTGCTCGCACATCCCGCCCGTCGCACGTGCCGTACACCCCGCGGGACGCCCTCCGAGACGTCGGCCCGGGGTTCTCCGGAAGGGCCGGACGGGGCCCCTGGGGGCCGAGAAAAGGGTGTTGGGCGCTCACGAGTCATGTGACTCCACTGTACGCAACTCCAGTTACTAATCGTAACAAAGCGCGAGTTTTCTTGATGTCCAGTGCGCCCTATCCCGCCGCTAATGCATCGAAACGGCCGCACTTTTCTAGAAACTCATTGCTAGATGCTAGGCCTCGTGTTTCGCTGGTGGCATACCCTCAACACTCTGCGTCATTGGATCAGTGTTATGACCAGCCCCACGGTCCGCCGGCGGCGACTCTCCGCCGAACTCCGCCGCCGCCGTGTGCAGGCCGGCATGACCCTCAACGACGTGGCGGAGGAGCTGGAGTGGTCACCGGCCAAACTCGGCCACATCGAGACCGGTATCCGGAAGTGGCCCTCGGTCATGGAGATCTCCGCCCTGCTGCGGCTGTACGGGGTTACCGGAGGGCAGCGCGAGGCGATCCTGACCCTGGTCCGCGAGTCGCGGCTGCGCCCCTGGTGGACCGAGTACGAAGACGTCCTCTCCTCCGCGTACGTGGGAAACGAGGCCGGCGCGGTCTCCGTGCAGTCCTACGCGGGCATTCTCGTCCCGGATCTCCTCCAGGTCCCCGACTACACCGCGACGCTCGCGCGCTCCCTCGGTCATGGAGAGCACGGAGCCGAACGCATGGTCGCCGCCTACCTCAAACGCCAGGAGATCCTCGACTCCGGCTCCCTGAGCCGCTACCACGCGGTCATCGAGGAGGACGCCCTCCAACGCGTCTCCGGCGATCTCGGGCTGTTGCGCGCCCAGACCCGCCGGATCGTCGAACTGGCGACCGAGTCCGAACGGGTGACCATCCAGCTCCTGCCGACCTCCGCCGGCCCGCACCCAGGCCTCGCCGGGCCCTTCTCGATCCTGGAGTTCGAAGAGGACGAGGCGGACCTGGCCTACGTCGACGCCACCCAGGGCGGAGGGATTGTCGAAGCCGAAGAATCGGTCCGCTCCTGCCGGAGGGTTTGGGAGCACCTCACCCGGATAGCGGCATCACCACAGGCCAGTGTGGGGATTCTGCGCCGGATGGCGCTCTTGACCTAGTCGGACGGACCCGCCGCGGGGGCGATCCGGGGAAGAAGCCGGTGTGAATCCGTCCACCGTGGCAGGGACCGCCCGCCGTGGCTTGCTAGTCTGCTAGGTGACAACCTCATAAAGTTGGCCATGGAGCCCTCGCCTCTAGGCGGGAGCCCGTGCGTACGACCGGTTTTCCAAGAGAGAAAGGTCCGGACAGTGAAGAAGATCATCGTTCTGGCACTGGTGGCCCTCGGGGCTTTCGCCGTCTACCGCAAGATCCAGGCGGACCGCGCAGAGCTCGACCTGTGGACGGAAGCCACCGCGGCCAGCGAGAGCTGATCAGCGGATCCATCTGGCCACCGATCGGGGGCCGGGAGGTTACCAACGGGTCGTCGGTGAACACCCACGAGTGTCACCGAGCGTCCGTATCAGAGTGACACGAAGACGTGGGTGGGCCGACAATCCCGTGGTGCGACCCACGGCTTTGTGCTGTGTCCGGTCCCTGGTCGGCCCACGGGCGCCGAAGCTCCGGCGCCGTGACCGGGGCCGCTTCCCGAAGCGGGTATGCTCTCCTAGGTGACCAGGTCCCAGACCCGGTCCACGGGGCCATAGCTCAGCTGGCAGAGCGCCGGTTTTGCATACCGGAGGTCAGGGGTTCGACTCCCCTTGGCTCCACAGCGGAAAACAGCAGATCAGGCGTAGTAGACGGGGGCTCCCAACGGGGGTCCCCGTTCGCTGTTTCCGGGGTCCGGTACACATTTAGTACAGGGGCGCATGGTCAGGCCGCCTCTCGGAGCGCTGCCGACCGCTTCGCCGCCATCCGGTCGGCGACCTCGTCGAGCCGGTCGGGGAACAGGTGCCCGTAGTGGTCGAGGGTCATCGTCGCCGTCTTGTGGCCGAGCATCGTCTGAACGACCTTCACGTCGGCCTCGGCAGCGATAGCGAGCGACGCAGCCGTGTGCCGCAACCGGTGTGCCGTGACACCGAGCTCGGCAAGGCCAGCGGCAGTCACGGCAGGGTTGAACACCCGGCGCCGGAAGTTGTCGTACCGGAGCGGACCGCCCTTGGGCGAGGTGAACACCCAACCGTCCCCCAGCTTGCCGTCGACCACCGCGCGCAGCTCCGGCACGAGGAAGGGCGGCACGGGCACCGACCGCTGTTCGTGTGTCTTGGGGGTGTCGAGGTACACCTCGCCGCCGTCCCGCCCAAACGCCTCGACGACCCGGATGCGGCGCCGATCGAGGTCGATGCTACGCACACGGATAGCGGCAGCCTCGCCGTACCGCAGGCCCGTGTAGGCGAGCACGAGTAGGAACGGCCGGTACTCCCCTGCCGCCTCGGCGAGCGCCTCGACTTGCCGGTGGTCGAGGTAGACGTGATCGCTCGCCGGGATCCGGGGGAGCTTGACCCCGGTGGCCACGTTCACGGCGACCTTGTTGGAGGCCACCGCCGAGTCGAGCACCATCGACAGCACCCCGTAGATCTTGCGCACCTGCGACGCGCTGAGCTCGGCGCCCTGTACACCGGGGGAGTTGACCAGGTCGCCCACCCATGTCACGACGTCGTCGCGCTGGATATCGGCCACGGAGACACCGCCCCACCGGGGGAGTACGTACAGGTCGAGGTGATCCCGGTAGCCCCGCCTGGTGGAGCGCTTTAGGTCGTGCTGGGCCGAGTACCAGGCCTCGGCGACCTCGGCGAGTTTCCTGCGCCCCTCCTTGGGGTCACGGTAGGTGCCCGCGGCGAGCTGGGACTCTAGGTCGCTGCGGCGGCCCTGTGCTTGGGGCTCCTTCTGGAACGTCTCCGCGCGCATCCTGCCTTGGGTGTCGTAGTAACGGACCCGCCACCGGCCGGGCGGTCGGCGCTTCGCTTTCCTGGCTGCGGCTGCCCGGGCGCGGTAGTCCGCGTGGTCGGCGCGGTCCTCGATCCATACACGCTTCACGTGTCGTCCTCCTGATCGCGACGTCCTCGCTTGTCCTGCACGTTGAGAATCCCCCGGTCCCGGGCGCGGGTGATCCATCGGTTCGCCGTCGACTTCGGTAGCTCCAGAGAATGAGCGACCGCCTGGACCGGTGATTCCCCGAAGATGAGGGCCACTTTGTACAGGTAGGCCACCCACTCCAACGCGCGTGTGGTGGGGCCGCCCTCGGTGATGTCGCCGGGGATCGCACCCATGTTGAGCGTGGTGAAGCCCTGGAGAGCAGAAGCCACCCCCATGTTGAGTACGGCCTGTACGGGAACCGATCGCAGCGCCTCGCCGGTGATCTCGACACCTTGGGGTGCGGTGACGGTTAGAGCTCGACACTCATATCGACCGCTGCTCGAGCTGTAGTCAGCCCGCATCGTGACGTCGTAGCCGTTCACTTCGCTGCCCTGGATGTTCACGGACGTCGGCACCCGCAGGTTGTTGCCGAGGTCGATGATCGGGTTCTCACTTGTCAGTGGCGGCTTGCCTTGAATCTTCATGGGACCCATCGTGACGTGATGAGAAGTTGAGGTCAAAGCTTACTCACATATGAGTCAGTTCCGTCAAGAGTGGTGGATTACCATTGTCGGTGATACTGTCCCGTCAAGACAGGTCAACGAAAGGATGGTCATGGCCATGGACTCAGGACAGGTCCGCCTGTTGGGTGCAAGTCAGCTTTCCGAGTACACCGGAATCCCGGTGCAGACTCTGGCGAACTGGCGATGGCGAGGTGAAGGGCCGCCCTGGTTCAAGCTCGGGCGCCATGTGCGTTATCGGATCGCCGAAGTGGAGAAGTGGCTCGACGACAACGCCCAGGGCGGTGCCGCCGCATGAGGATCGCGCACAAGAAAGCCCGCCCCGGTGCGATCGGGGCGGGCGAGGAGTCGAGCGGCCAGCAAGCCCAAACGACTGCTTACACCCTACAGGCCGCCCTCGACCTCGCCGCCCGCTCCTGGCCGGTCTTCCCCTGCGCCCCGGGCGCCAAGGAGCCCCTCGGCGCCCTCGTGCCGCACGGGGTCAAGGACGCCACCACCGACCCGGCACGGATCACCGACTGGTGGACCCGCTGCCCCGACGCGAACGTAGCCATCGCCACCGGCGCCCCCGCGGTCGACGTATTCGACGTCGACAACAAGCCCGACGGCGACGGATTCGACGCCATGGAGCGGGCCAAGATCGCCGGACTCCTCGCCGGAGCCTGCGCCCTCGTGCGCACCCCCAGCGGGGGACTCCACCTCTACTACGCGGGCACCGGCCGAGGGTGTGGGGCGCTGCCCAAGCACTTCCTGGACTTCAAGGCCACCGGAGGATACGTGCTGGCTCCCCCGTCGGTGGTCGATGAACGGGACCGCAAGGCCAGCACCGACCCCGGGCGCCGAGGCCCGTACACCCTGCTCCAGGAGCGCAAGATCCCGCCGGCCGAATTGGACTGGGAGGCCATCAAGCGTCTGCTGTCCCCGCCGGCGCGGCCGCGCGCGCCCCGCCGGCCAACCGCACACACCGGAGAGCTTCCCCTGTGGGTCACCGATCGGCTGGCCGAGATCAACGTGCCCGACCGGTCCGCGCACTTCCACAGCATCATCGGTGCCTGCCACCGGGCCGGACTCTCCCAGGACCAGGCGGTGGACCTGGTGGCGCCCTGGTGCGAAGCCGTGAACAAGTACGAGGGCCGGGTGGCCACCGAGGTGACCCGCTCCTGGGCCAAGATCGAAGGAGGCGCGGCGTGAACCTGGAAGACTTCGACCAGACCGGAGAAGCACCGCCGCTGGCCGAGACCAGTTCGCCCGGCGTGCCCATGGAGGTCGCCGACGACCTTATGCAGGCCTGGCGGTACAACGGCACCGCCCCCACGCTGCTGCACTGGCGCGGCACCTGGATGCGCTGGGAGGGCCCCCACTGGGCCGAGGTGGAAGACCGGGAGATCCGTTCGGACCTGTACCGCCGGTTGCAGCACGCCACCTATACCCACGTCGGGAAGAAGGACGGCGAGGAGGTCACCGAGGAACGCAAGTGGGCACCCAACCGCGGCAAGATCGCCAACCTCACCGAGGCCTTGGCCGCGATCACGCACCTGTCCGCAGGCATCGACGCCCCGGCACGGATCACCAGCACCCGCAGGCGCGCCTCCGGCACACCAAGGCCGATCGTGGCGTGCACTAACGGGCTGCTGCGCCTGGATGACCGCACGATGGCCGCCCATGATCCGCGGTTCTTCAATCTGGTGTCGGTGCCCTTCGCCTTCGAAGCCGAGGCGGCCGAGCCCAAGAAGTGGCTGGAGTTCCTCGCCCAGCTCTGGCCCGACGACCCGACGTCGATCGAGGCCCTCCAGGAGTGGTTCGGCTACGTGCTCTCGGGCCGCACGGACCTGCACAAGATCATGCTCATCGTCGGACCGGCCCGGTCCGGGAAGGGCACGATCGGGCGCATCCTGGCCGCGCTGGTGGGCAAGGGCAACATGGCTGGCCCCACCCTGGCGAGCATGGCCACGAACTTCGGCCTGTCGCCCCTGCTGGGCAAACCGCTGGCCGTGGTCTCCGACGCCCGGCTGTCCAAGACCGACGGTCACCAGGTCGTCGAGCGGCTCCTGACGATCTCGGGTGAGGACACCATCGACGTGGACCGCAAGTACCGCGACCCGTGGACCGGCCGGTTGCCCACCCGGTTCCTGATCCTGTCCAACGAGCTGCCCAAGTTCGGCGACGCCTCCGGGGCGATCGCTACCCGGTTCCTCGTGCTGACCATGAACAACAGCTTTCTCGGCAACGAGAACACGAGTCTGACCGATGAGCTGATGGCCGAGCTCCCCGGGATCTTGAACTGGGCCCTGGATGGCCTGGCGCGGCTGATCGAGCGGGGCAATATCCGTGTCCCGGACTCCTCCACCGACGCCGTGGTCTCCATGCAGGACATGGCATCGCCGGTGTCGGCGTTCGTGCGCGAGTGCTGCGTCAAAGGTCCCGATCACGAGGTGCTCGTCGATGACATGTGGAAGGCCTGGAAGGCGTGGGCCGAGGACAGCGGAGTGGGGCGCGGGAACAAGTCCGCTCTCAGCAGCAATCTGTCTTCGGTGGCCCCCCAGGTGCGGGTGTACCGGCCGCGCGGAGCAGACGGCAGCCGCCTGCCGCGCCACTACCAAGGCATCGCTCTAGTTGGCCCTACAAAAGACGATCAGGCGGTCCAGGCGGACCAGGCGGACCGGAGCAGCGCCCCGCCCCGGCCTGGACCGCCTGACGGTCCACCTGGACAAGCCTTTGACCTGCATGGACCGCCTGGTCCGCCTGAATCCCCATTGTGGGGCCACCAACAGCACAGCGGAGGGCAGGACCCGTCACCAGGCGGACCAGGCGGCCGCGTCTCCGGCCAAATCGCGGAGTGCAGGACTCCCGGCTGCCCCATCCGCGTATCCCTCGCCGACTGGCCCAACGGATGGTGCTTCGACCACCAGGACGCCGAACAGACCGACGCGGCCTGACCCGCCCCCGGGGGCGCCCGGCCGGGCGCCCCACCAACCCACCGAGGAGGACCTCATGATCAACAACCGCCACTGGTACCCGCGCGGTGAACACCGACCCCGCGGACCCGCCGGAGAGACCGAACCCGCCGAACCCGCCGCCTACTCGCGCACCAAGACCATCACCACGTTCGGCATGACCATCACCGACAACACCATCCCCATGAAGGAGACCAACGATGACCACGAAGACCGCTAACCAGCACAACCCCGAACACCTCGAAGACCAGGCCGCCACACTCGCCCGCCAGCTCGCCGACGCCCGCGCCCGCGCCGAGAAGGCCCGCGCCAACCTCGACACCGCACGAGAGAGGGCACTCACCGACTTCTGGCAGAACCGCATCACCGCCTTCTACGACCAGGTCCGACCCCAGGTCGCCCAGGCATGGCACGAGTTCACCCGCGCCGTCACCGGAGCCACCGAGGACGACACCCTCACCGCATGGCGCACCTACGCCAAGGCCCGCGCCCGCGCCCGCGCCGAACACAAACTGATCAAGCGGGAGGCCACCCGCCGCAGCCTGGGAGGTGTGCGCCCCATGCTGGCCCTGCCCAACGGGGGATACACCGAGTGCATCACCCTGGTCCTCAACGAGTGGGAAGAAGCCCACCACCCCGCCTACGCCGACCAGCTGGCCACCACCGCAAAGCAGGCGGGCGAGGCCGCCGAGGACCAGGCCCGCACCCAGGGCAAGGTGCCCGACGCTCAGAAGATCGTCGCGCGCTTCAAGCTCGGACCGACCGGAGTCACACGCGACCTCGGCACCTACCCGGTGGTGCTGCGCAACCCGGGCGACGGGCGCGAGGTGTACTTCCGTGATGGCCGCTACGACGCCCTCGACGCCGACACTGCCGAGCTCATCCGCCAGCACGCGCGCACCAAGAAGATCCGAGAGATCAACGCAAACGGAAAGGTGATCAACGACTTCGGCAACAAGTTCACGTCGCGTCCGTGACTCGCCGCGGCACCCGGGGGGTGACCCACTGCCCTCCGGAGCCGCCGGGTCGCCGGGGAGGTCGCCCCGGCCTGCCTGTACCAGCCGACCTCAACGAGCTAGCGGTTTTGATCAAGGAAGGTGACCGATGCCAGCGAGGAACGCGGCCAAGCCGCACAGCCGGGCGCACCGGCGCCCGGTCTCCGCAGGAGCGCGGGCGGCCCTGGTGGACCTGCCCGCGGCCGGGTGCGAGCTGCCGGTGCCCCCGCTGCCGCCGGGGCGCGAGTGGAGCGTGGCCGAGGCGGGGCGGTGGGAAGAACTCTGGCAGTCGCCGCAGGCCACCCAGTGGGATGACACCGTGCGGGGGACAGTGGCGGTGCTGATCGTCTATGAGTCGGCGATCCTGGCCGGGGAAGCCTCGGCGTGGATGGCCCAGGAGGCCCGGCATGCCGGGGAGGCTCTGGGGTTGACCCCCAAGGCCATGGCGGCGTTGGGGTGGCGGATCGTCGAGGCCGTCGAGTGAGCGCCCGTCGCCGGGCGCGTGCGGCCGCGGTGTCGTCGGTGCCGTTGGTGGAGGGGGTCCCGGCGCCTGCCGAGCTCCTCGACCCCTTCCACACGGTGTGGCACCACCAGGGCCGGTACCGGGCGTGGATGTCTGGCCGGGGGTGGTCGATGCCTGCCGCGGAACGGCTCGGAGTGGCCACCGAGGCGGAGAACCGGCGCCGGGCGGCCTGGGCGGGGTGGGTGCGGGAGCAGGGGTGGCCGCTGGATTGGAGCCTGGTGGTGGTGTGGGGCCGGTTCTGACAACGGGGCCACCGGTCCCTGTCCGGTGGCCCCGTAGGCCCGGCTGGCGCGTGCACCGGGCGAGGCAGCCGCGCCCCGTCCCCCCGGTTCGGGGCGCGGCCGATTGGACCCGCACGCCCGCCGGGGAGACAACCCCGCACATGGGATAGGTGGCGGACGTGCGGGCGTCTATGGGTGCGCGGCGCTCTTGTCCGTCGGGCGCGCGAACCGCTGGGTGGGGAACTCCAGCGAGGCGATGAACCGTTCGAGGCTCTCCTCGATCACGGTCGGCGCGGTGTCCGGGTTCGGGTCCCTGTGAGTGGCCACCCACAGGATTCCGTTGCGGTGGATGGTGTAGGTGTCGCCGTAGTAGCGGCGAAGCGCGTCGAGGGCTTTACGGGCGGCGTCGCGTTCGGAGGAATCCATGCCTCCCATCGTTGGGTTCGCCGGTTCCCCCTTGGGAGATGACCAGTGGTGACTACTCTGGCTGTCACCAGTCACCGCCCCCCAGTGGCAGGGAGCGCCCCCCGATGAACGACTTCGCACAACAAGCGCGGCAGGCCCTCCAGGACCGCAGCATGTCCGTTCGGGCAGCGGCACGGGCCACCAACTACGATCACGCCTATCTCGTGCGGGTGCTCGGCGGGAAGCAACGCCCTTCGACCGAGCTCGCCCAGGCCCTCGATGATCTGGTGGACGCCCAGGGCGAGCTTGCCGCGGCTGCCGCTCCCGTGCCGCGGCTGCCGGTTCCGGCGCTGCCGCTGCCGTCCCTGGCTCCGGATCATGACCTGTATGAGCGCATGGTGAAGGTGGTGGCCAACCCGCGCCGGGTCGATGCTCCGGCGGTGGAGTGGCTCGACCGGTGCTTGGCCGAGCACCGGCGCGTCGAGGACACCCTCGGCAGCGGCCCCGTGATCGGGGTGGTGCGCTCCCAGCTGGACACCGTCGAGGACCTGGGCCGCCATGCCCGCGCCGGGGTGCGTGATGATCTGGTGGCGCTGACGTCGCAGTACGCCCAGTTCATGGCGTGGATGTGCAACGACCAGGGCGATAAGGCGGCAGCGCTGGCCTGGTTCGACCGCTCCCACGGCTGGGCGTTGGAGGCCGCAGACGCGAGCATGGCGGCGACCACGTTGTCGATGAAGGCGCACATCGCCTGGAGTGTCGGCGACGGGGAGCGGTGTGTCCGGCTGGCCCAGGCGGCCCAGTGGCACGAGGGGCACGTCTCCCCCGGTATCGCTGGGATGGCCTCTCAGATGCAGGCCCGCGGCCACGCTCTCCTCGGTGAGACCGATGCCGCCCGGCGCCGCCTCGACCGCGCCGAGGACCTCATCCGGGGCGCCTCGGAGCGCCCGGAGGATGAACCGGACTGGATGTACTTCTACGGAGACACGTGGTTCCTGGGCCAGCGGGGGATGGTCGAGCTCGACCTCGGCGACGGGTCCGCTGCCGTGCCCCTGCTGCGGGGTGCACTGGATGGGTTGTCGGGCCACTACCGGCGCGACCGGGCGTGGTTCGGGTCGTGTCTGGCCAAGGGGTACACGCTGGCCGGTGACCTGGATGCCGCGGCCGAGGCGGCCCGTGCCGCTGCCGGTGACGCGCTGGCGGTCAACGCCTACGCGGTCGATCAGCTGCGGGAGGTCGCCGAGACCGTGGCCCGGCGCGCGCCGCGGGTTGGGCGCCAGCTCGCCGAGGCGCTGCGCTGACATCCCACGCTGGGTGGCGCGTTTCGCGACCCCCTCGGAGGGGTCCACGACAGCGTGGACCCCTGGCCCAGGTTTGCGGCCCCCTCGAAGGGAGCTGCAAACCCAGAGTTCGTGCGTCACGTTCATCGTGACGCAGGTTCGCGGGTCCCTTCCAGGGACTCGCGAACCCTCCGAGTCGGCCCCGGACACCTCACCCGCTCTGGCACTCTCGGATGCGGGTCCGCCCCCACGATGCGGAGCGCCCGAACCGTTCGGCGAGCTGCCTGCCGGTGAGCGGCACGCCCTGGGCGAGGGCGGCACGGTAGGCCTGCCGCGCCTGCTCCCGTTCGTCTCCAGGCTCCTCGGCGGTGTCGACGTCGAGGGCCTGGGCGTCGTTGAGCGGCACGGTCACCGTGTCGTTCGTGCCGCTGGCGGCAGGCACCGGCACCGGGGCGGCATGGGTAACGAATCGTTCCCCTTCCACGGGATCGGCAGGGGGTCCGATTCGTTCACCCCCTTCGGCCGGGGCGGCAGGGGGCGGCACAACGTGCCCACCCTTCTCGGCGGGGGCGGCAGGGGTACCCAGATTGTGGGGACCCTTCTCGGCGGGGGAGGCCAGCGCCAACGAGGACACCAACAGCAGCCCGTCCACCGACAGCGGGAGCAGGTGCGCCACCAGCGCGGTTTCGCCGTAGGACAGCAGGAGGTCTCGCATGTGCCCGTAGGACACGATGGCGGCGACCCCGGCGACCACGGCTGTGCCCAGCCAGCGGAGCGTGATGATCCACCACGGGCCGGACTGGCGGGCACGGGTGACCAGTTCGGCGACCAGCAGGAGGGCGACGGGCGCCCATCCGGCGGCGATCAGGCGGCCGAGGTCGGTGGGGCCGTCGTTGTCGAGGGCGTGCAGGACGTTCGCGCCGATCGAGACGACGGCGCCGGTGGTGAAGGCCAGCCAGGCCACAAGGGTGCCGCGGTTCACCGGTTCACCGCCTCGGCGGGGCGCCGGGTGATCTCGGCGGTGATCTGGCCGACCAGGTCCGCGGGCAGCTCCTCGGTGTGGTGGAGCGCCTCGACCCGTTCGGCCGGGGTGAGGTCGGCGTTGAACACGAGGATGACGACCAGGGCGCCGTGGTGGTCCGCAAGGCGGCACAGGAGCGGCAGCCGAGTGGGAAGCTCCGCGGCCGACATGGCCACGCGGGTATCGGGGGTCGGGGCGAGGGGCAACCGGCCGCGCGCGGAGTCGAGGGCGGCCAGGGTGCTGTCGCCCAGCTCGGCGGAGTCGGCGACCTCGGCGAGGGCCTGGGCGACGCCCGCGAGGGTGGTCTCCTCGTACCGGTGGGGGCCGGTGAGGTCGTTGTGCACGTAGGTGATGGTGCGCCGGTGCTCGGTGGTGAGCGGGTGGTGGTCGAGGACGACCTCGAGGATGCCGCGAGCGTGGCCGACCGCCTCGATCACGGTGTCAGGGACGGTGCGGTGGATAAGCTGGTTCATGGTTCGGGCCTTCTGCAGAGGCCCGGCCGCTGCGCCCGATCAGGTGGACAGACCTGGTCGGGCGCCCCGCTTTGCAGTACATATTTAGTACAGGTGGCAACGGGAGGCCGGGGTATGTAGCGGGATTTCCAGTGACCTGTTTTTCGAGGTCAGGAGCGATCCGCTGCCATCCCCGCAGGTGGGCGCACCTCCGGAATGAGATTTGCATACCGGAGGTCAGGGGTTCGACTCCCCTTGGCTCCACAGCGAACAACAGCAGATCAGACGTAGTGACGGGGGCTCCCAACGGGGGTCCCCGTTCGCTGTTTCCAGGGCCTGCGCCGGATTTGGACCGGACGGGTAGGGGCACGGGTCACGCCGCCTCTCGGAGCGCGGCCTACCGCACTTTGGCGGGACCGCGAGAGCGCGCTACCCGCCTACGGCACCTTCGATGCTGCGATATGCATGCCGGCCGCACCGGCCGCGAGAATGTAGGTCGCCGTGTGCTCGCGGACCACGGGATCGGGAGCCGAGACCTGATCGAGCAAGATGCCGTCCATGACTGCACAGACGAATCGGGCGGCCGCCAGTGAATTGGGCCCGGGTAGTGACTGGGCAACCTTGGCCACGAATCGATTCCTGGCCGCGGTGACGATCGCCTCCTGGCGCGGCTTCCCCGAGGCGTCGAGATACAGGTGGAATCGCGCTCGGACGTGATCGGGCCGCGCCAGCATCGCCTCGGCCACGGTCTGGGCGCGCCGAAGCAAGGCTCCGTCATCTCCGCCTGCAGCTGCCTCTCGCTCGGCTTCGGAGATCGCGTGCACGAGCGGGAGCTCCAGGGCCGCCAAGTGGTCCAAGACGGCTTCGGCCAGGGCGTCGGAACTGCCGAAGTAGTACTTCGTCGAACCCTGCGCCAGGCCGGCACGCTGTTCGACCTTGCGATGTGTGAGGCCGCGCATGCCGGCATCGGAAAGCTGCGCGATCGCAGCTTCGATGAGGGCGCTGGTGGCAGCGCGGCGTTGCTCTGGTCGACGGACTCGACCGCCGTTCCAATCTGCTGTATCTTCCACAGTTATGGAAGATATCGCATCCTGTCGGTCCAGAGCGGGGGACCGGCTCGTGAGGCGCGTCACCCGAGGTGACCGCTTTGTTCGGCGCCGGCTGGGTCAGCAGCGACTCGTCTACCTCCTCGGCCCCGAGGCCAACGCGCTGATCTTCAGGCATGACGAGTGGTTCCGTGCCCGCGAGGCGTTCGCACCGCTGGAGATTGTGGACGGGCCCACGTCGGTGGTGCTGTCGGACGGGGAGGATCACGCCCGCCGCCGTGGGCTGATCCGACCCGCCGTCGCACCTCGGCGTATCGACGGTTACCTGCAAACCATGGCCGACGCGGCCGATGAGAGCCTCGAGCGCATCCGCCCTGGCGAGACCTTCGACGCATACGCGGTACTGCGCAGCGCGATCCGGCGCTCGACATTGCGCGTTCTGTTCGCCGGGAGAATGGCTCACTACGCCGACGAACTGGGTGAGACCCTGCAGCCACTGCTCGACCTCACCGACAAGCTCCCACAAGTGCTGGACTGGCACCGACGCCTGCGCACCCCGGCATGGCGACGCGCGATGATCGCCCGCACCGCGATCGACACCTTCGTGGGTCGCGAGATCGAACGAGTGCGGGTGGCAGCCCCGGCGGGGCAGGGCGACGGAGCCGAGTCCACACCGCACGGCCCGAGCGACGATCAGCAGACCGGCGCCGTACTGCCCCTGCTCGTCCACGGCCGAGACGGACAGGGCTCGGGGCTGGATGACCAAGAGATCCGTGATCAGGTGGTCACGATGATCGCCGCTGGGTACGAGACCACCGGCGCGGCGATGGGATGGATCGTCCACCTCCTCGGGCTACATCCCGCCTGGCAGGCCCAAGCACGCGATGAGGTCGCATCGGTACTCGTCGAGCGGGCGCCCGGTCCGGACGATATGGACCGGCTGCAACTGGTGCGGGCGATCGTCTCTGAAGCTCTGCGTCTCTACCCGCCTGCCATGGTCTCGGTTCGGTATGCCGTCGAGGGCTTCGAACATCACGGGGGACAGGTCCGGCCGGGCGACTTGGTGATCTTCAGCCCATACGCGACCCACCGGGATCCGGATGTGTACCGCGAGCCGCTGCGGTTCGACCCGAGCCGGTGGCTGGACAAGCCTGCTCCTACTTCCAGTCAGTTCATTCCGTTCGGGGGCGGCAAGCACCGGTGCCTTGGATCGGGGCTGGCGACGGCGGAGCTCACCGTGATGCTGGCACGCCTCCTGCGCCGCGGGCCCTTCACGCTCGACCGGCCGCCGACCAGCGCTCGAGGATTCGCCGCGATGCGCCCCTACCCCGGCGTGGGGATCACGTTCCAGGATCCCTCGAACCAGCCCCGCGGCGGCTGAGGGCGGGTGCGGAGGGCTATTGATCCTCCACTATCTCGGCTCTGCTCGCGCGTGACCCCAGACCCCCGGGCCAGCCGGTGAGGCTTCAGCCCCCAGCGGTGGCGGTGGTGGGGTCGATGGTGGAGTGGACCATGCTCACCCGACTGACGGGGAACCCGCCACGATCGGCGTGCTCGCGCACAGGCGTGTCATTGCGGTCCTCCCACGGGATCGCTCGCGGAGATCCCGTAGCCGGCGCCGACGAGCGGACACGGCGTCCCCGGCTTATTCCAGGGCTGCTGTCCGCGGCTTGCGCTGTCGGCGTCCCCGTTCCTGTTGTGCCCTGGTAAATATGTGGTCTGGGTCTCTCTTTGGGTGGGTATGAACCCTTGGTCCGTGCCAACGACAGCCTCGTCTGTTTCAGGTGACGAGGACCAGGCCTCCCCCTATCTCCTACCCCCAACCCCTCACGGCCTCTGTCGCTGGCTCACCGAGGAATCAGGTGATGTATGCGATTGGCTTTCGCACGATCAGACGACCCCGATGACGGCAGGGTGGGAGCGACACCGGAGAGTGTCGCCACCCTGACCGGACGCGGTCTGGAGGTGGAAGTCGAAACGGGGGCCGGCAAGGGGGCCGGCCACTCGGACCAGGACTACCGAGACTCAGGAGCCGTCATCGTCGACGGCGACACACTCTTCGCCCGGGCAGAGACGGTCGTGACCGTGGTTCCGCCGTCCGCCGAGCGGCTCGCGACGATCGCGGAGGGCGCGACCCTGATCGGGCTCCTGCGCCCGGTCCACGGAACAGACGTGGCCCGAATACTGGTGGAGCGCCGGGCCACCGCGATCGCGATGGAGCTGGTGCCGCGCATCAGCAAGGCCCAGTCCATGGACGCGCTCTCATCCCAGGCTGGGATCGCCGGGTACAAGGCTGTACTCATCGCGGCCAACGGGGTCGACAAACTCTTCCCCCTGTCCATGACCGCGGCCGGAACGGTGAAACCGGCCAGAGTGGTCGTCCTGGGAGTCGGGGTGGCGGGCCTTCAGGCGATCGCCACCGCCAAGCGCTTGGGCGCCACGGTGAAGGCCAACGACGTCCGGGCCGCCGCCGCGGACGAGGTGAGCTCGCTCGGCGCGGACTTCGTCCACATCCCCGGGGTCACCGACCAGGCCGAGGGCGCTTACGCGAAGAAGCTGGGCGAGGAACTCACCCGGGCGCAGCACGAGGCCCTGGCACCCCACGTCGCCCAGGCCGACGCCGTCATCTGCACGGCGCAGATCCCCGGGCGACGGGCGCCGACCCTGCTCACCGCCGAGATGGTCGAGCGGATGCCGACCGGCTCGGTGGTGGTCGACCTCGCGGCGGAGGACGGGGGCAACTGTTCCCTCACCGACAGCGGTGGCCCGGTCGATCACGGCGGGGTGCGGGTCATCCCGGCCCCGCAGTTGGCACGCAGCCTTCCGAGCGAGGCCAGCGCCCTGTACGCCCGCAACGTCGTCAACCTCCTCTCCAGGATCGTCACTGACGAGGGAGAGCTGGACGTCGACGCGGACCCGGAACTCAGCGGGTTCGTTCTTGCCAAAGACGGTGAGATCCGCCATGAACCGGCCGTGGCCGCGCTCGCGTCCGCCGGGTCGGCCGACTCGATGGGGGCCGCCTCATGACCGGCACACTCGTTCTCGCCGTCTACGTCTTCGTGCTCGCCGCCTTCCTCGGGTACGAGTTGCTCACCAAGGTGCCCCCGATGCTCCACACCCCGCTGATGTCGGGCGCCAACGCCATGTCCGGTGTCGTGGTGATCGGTGCTCTGGTACTGGCCGGATCCACGACCGGCGCGACCGCGACGGTCTTCGCTGGGCTCGCCGTGGCCCTGGCCACCGCCAACGTGGTCGGCGGCTTCATGGTCACCGACCGCATGCTGGGCAGCTTCACCACTGGAAGGAGCAAGGAATGATCGCGGTGGAGCTGGTTCAACTCTCCTACCTGGTACCGGTGGCGCTGTTCGTCCTCGGGCTCAAGCGCCTCTCCAAGGTGCGCAGCGCGCGCCGGGGAAACTTCATGCTGGCGGCCGGCATGCTTCTGGCCGTAGTCATCACCCTGGTGGAGATGGGGCTGGTCGACTACACCTGGATTATTTCCGGGATGGTCGTCGGAGCGGCGGCCGGAGTGGTGATCGTGGTTCGCGCTTCGGCCACTTCCATGCCACAGGTCGTGGCGCGCTTCAACGGCTTCAGTGGTGCCGCCGCGGCCCTTGTCGCTCTGTCCTTGTTCTGGGACAGGGTGGTGGCCACGGACACTGGCGGGACACCGCTGAGCACCCTCGGCGTGCTGGAGTCCATCGCCCTACTGATCTCTGTGGTGATCGGAGCCGTGACCTTCTCCGGGTCGATTCTCGCCGAGGCCAAGCTGTGGGGGCGCCTGAGCCGCCTCAGCAGGGTTCCAGGGCGCGCTCCGCTGCTCGTCGCGGGGTCGGTGCTGGGTGTGGTCTCCGCGGTCATGGCGCTGGCCCTGACGGACGTGCGGTTCGCGGCCCTGGCCATCCTCGGCCTGCTGGCCCTGAGTCTCGTGGTGGGCTTCCTCGCGGTCGCACCGGTCGGCGGCGCGGACATGCCGGTGATGATCTCACTGCTCAACTCGGTTTCCGGTCTCGCGGTCGCCGCGAGCGGCTTCGCGATCGGCAACACCATGCTCATCATGGGCGGCATCATCGTGGGCGCCGCGGGTCTCATGCTCACCCAGATCATGTGTGTGGCCATGAACCGCACCCTGCTGAGCGTGTTCGCGGGAGGTCTCGGTGACGGGGCGGCCCTCGAAGGCGGCAGCGACACCTACGAGAACGTGGTCGGCTCCGATCCGGAGGAGGCCTCGATGGTCTTGGAGGTGGCCCGGAGCGTGGTGATCGTTCCGGGCTACGGGTTGGCGGCTGCCAGAGCCCAGCAGGCGGCGGCCGACCTCGCCGACGTCCTGGCGGACCAGGGCGTGGAGGTGCGGTTCGCCATCCATCCGGTGGCCGGCCGCATGCCGGGCCACATGAACGTCGTCCTGGCCGAGGCGAATGTGCCTTACGAGCGGCTTGTGGAGATGGAGCGGATCAACCACGACTTCGCCAGCGTCGACGTGGTGATCGTTGTGGGGGCGAACGACGTGGTCAACCCCGTGGCCAACGCGGCCACCGGTTCTCCGATCGCCGGGATGCCCATCCTCGACGTGGAGAACGCCCAGCGTGTGATGGTGGTGAAGCGAAGCCTCTCCCCCGGATACGCGGGTATCAAGAACGAGCTCTTCGAGCGGGACCACTGCACGATGCTCTTCGGGGACGCCAAGCAGGTCCTGGACGACCTTGTGCGTGAGCTCAAGGCCAACGCCCCCGCCTGATCCCACCCCTGCCTAGTCCCTTCCACTAGACCCCGCCGTCCGGTCGTTCCAACGGCCGGACGGCGGGCCCCGAAACAGGGAAGGGAAATCCAAATGGGGGTCCATGGTCCGATTGAGGGGGTGGTCTCTGCCCTCAAGAGGACAATTATCCCTGGTTTGCGTCGGTTTCTCATGGTTACTAATCAGTAGTTCCGGGGTCGTTTGTGCGGGTGGGAATTGGGTGGCATGTGGGGTTGCCTAGGGTGTGCGGCGCTAGGGTCCGCATAGCCCGATCGGGTGGGTTCAGTGTCCAGGTGTCCAGTTCGACCAGGCCTGTCGCGGTCGGGTGAGTCGCTCATGGGATGACGCGTAGTCGCAGGTCACCCGGCTTGCCGGAGAATGGTCTGAGAGTGACCTTTCATTACGGTTGCACGGGGGTGCTCGTATCACATGCGGTAACCCTGCGTGTGTGTATGATGACACTTCCCCAAGAAGCAATGGTCCTAGTGGGCCATATGAGAAATAGGCCTCTTGGGGTCTGTTGGTGAACTCGGCCGATCCGTAGTTTCGACACCAACGACAACGAGGAACACAGCCCGCCGAAACGATCGACCCCCAAAGGCGAGCCGTGCGGCCCCCCGCCCGGCATCGTGCACCGTCCTCGCATCGGCCAGCTGTCCCTCGTCCACCGAAGGCCATGCCGAACGGTGGGTTCCGATCACCACACATGCTGATCTTGGGAGTGGGGCAACATGTGGAATGAGAAGATGGCGGCGCGTGCTAAGTGCCGCGAAATCGACCCCGATGCCTTGTTCGTACAGGGCGCCGCACAGAATCGCGCGAAGTTGATCTGCCGGGGATGCCCGGTGCGCACCCAGTGCCTCGCCGAGGCGCTGGACAGTCGGATCGAGTTCGGTGTCTGGGGAGGCATGACCGAACGCGAGCGCCGGGCCCTGCTGCGCCGGCGCAAGGATGTCAGCAGCTGGTACGACCTGCTCACCAGCGCGGAGCGCCGCTATACGGAGGAGCGGGCTCAGCAAGAGCCGGTACGTTCCGCCGCGGCCGCCGTCGCACGGCACTGACGGAGCCGCCGCCGGGGAGGGGAGCCCGGGCGGATCTGAGCGCCGGTACGAGGATGTTCGCGTACGGCCTGGCCACCGTGGTGGCGTGGGGCGAGTCCCGGCCAAAGTCGATGTCGGTACCCTTAGCGGGGAGGCCGACTCAGGGGAGGATCAGGGACGACCCCCATAGCCGCGCACGGCGCTATGCCGCATCATGGATGGAGGCGCGGCCATCCTCGTAACGGCCGCGCTCGGCGAAGCGCATTGGGAGTGGGGATGGCCGTGCAGAACCCGCAGAATCCGCAGCGGAGGTACCCGTGGGATCAGGGCACCGCGGCGCCGCAACCCCAAGTCAGGCTCACCCACGCCGACCGTGACGCGGTCGCGGAGGTGCTCCGTGAGGCCTACTCGCAGGGGCAGCTGGACGAGGAGGAGTTCGACGAGCGGCTCGACAGGACCATGAAGGCCAAAGTGGGCTCCGAACTCGCGCCGCTTACGACGGACCTCGGGGTCCAGATCTCCGCGGACGGCGGAGCCCGTCCGGTCGGAGCCTCCCTCACGGAGCAGAACCGCTTCGAGGGGGGAACGAACACGGACGCGGGCCGGCGTACGGAGAACCCTGCGGAAAAGGTCGGCGCGGTGGTGGGGCACCTGTCGCCGTTCTTCTTCCCCGTCCTCACCCCGCTGGTCCTGTTGCTCGTCAGCGGGAACAGCTCGCCCTACCTGCGTAGGCAGGCGCTGGAAGCGTTGAACTTCCAGCTCTTCTGCATCATCGGGATGATCGCGAGCGCCCTGTTGTTCTGGCTGGTCCTGCCGATCCTCACGCTGCTCGGATTCGCCGTCGGCTACTTCCTCCTGCCGATCTTCGCGACCGCCGCCAGCGCGATGGGCCGGGACTGGAAGTACCCGCTGACCTACCGCCTCATCAAGGACGACTGAGACGGCTGAGCGGGAGGTCCGGCCCCGGGCCGCGAAGCGCGCGCCTCAGTGCGTGCCTCAAGACGCGGGCCCTCGTAATGCGGTTCCAGCACGGTCCTCCATGCGCGGTTCCGGTGTAGGGCGTGTTCGGTGGATGCTGCCCGTCGCGAAGGTGCTGCGCCGTAGGCGTCCGTTGAGGGTTGGTGGCGGGCGACGAATGGGGGTGCTGCGCCGTAGGCGTCCGTTGAGGGTTGGTGGCGGGCGACGGGCGGGCGTGTCCAGTGGTGCTGGCACAAGGCCGAAGAAGGAGTTCCCCTGCTGTGCGCTGCCTCGCAAGCTCGGCAGCATCGCACAGCGGGGGCCCGCCCGGGTTTGGCTGTCGACTGAGAGATGCGCAGTGACAGTGCCGCTGGGGCGACGCGCAGCAGGGTATGTGTCCGCTGAACATGCCCTAGGGCGGGGCCACTGCGGAAGGGCCCCGCCCGAACCGGCAGGAGGGATGTCAGCGTTCGGGGCGCCCGTTGTCCTGTGCGCGGCTGTCGCCCTTGGCAGCGCGCACCGTCTCCTTCGCCTTGGCCTTGGTGGCCTTGGCGGTCTCGGCCGCGTTGTCAGCGGCGTCCGAGGCCTTCTCCTCCAGGTTCTCGCGGGTTTCGCGGACCTGCTCGCGGGCCTGGTCCAGGTGCTCATGCCATTCGGCGTCCTGGGAAGCCTGCCGCAGCCGGATGAGCGAGTACACGACCACACCGCCGACCACCGCGGCCCCGCCGATCAGGACCCCGCGGGGGATACGGCGGTTCCCGCTGCGGAACAGCCGCAGTCCCCGCCGACCCGGGTTGGGGTCGATTCGCTGCGCGGCCGTGGTCAGAAGCCCCGCCACCCGCGGTGCCACCGTGTCCTCGACCCGGAGCGCGGCGTTCTCCAACCTGGGAGCGGTCCAACCACGCGCCTGGAGGAGCTTCACGGCAGCCTGGTCCCGAGCCTGGTCGGCGTACGGGCCGAACCTGTCAGCCTGCTCCTGGGCAAGCTCTTGCAGGCGGGCGAGGGTCGCTTCCGCCTCCTTGCGGGCCTGGCGGGCCTTGCGACGCTTGGAAGTGATAGGCACGTCGTCAGCTCCTTCGATCGTTCACTGGTTCGTACGGTCCCACTACCCGCGGCGGCCGACGCATCACGGCCACTGCGGGCGGCTTCTCGTCGTCCTTCCCTGTTATCCGGGTGTTATCTCAACATACGTCCTCTGCGTCTGTGATCTACGTTTCGACACCGGCCGTCGCGAAGTGTCTTGCGAGTCGATACCAGATTCGGTCCGGAGCCGGGCCGGAACCCTCCGCGGTCGGGCGGGTTCAGGCGGAACGCGACGAACAGAGCGGTAACGTGAGCACGTAAATCGCACTCGACCGAAAGGCACTGAGGTGTCGGACTCCACGGGTCAGCCCACCGCGCGGCTGAACACCACCAAGGGAACCATCGTCGTCAAGCTCTTCGAGGAGCAGGCACCGGAGACGGTCGCCAACTTCATCGGGCTTGCCGACGGTTCGAAGCAGTGGATGGACCCCGCCACGGGCAAGCCGTCCAACAGCAGCCTCTACGAGGGCACGATCTTCCACCGTGTCATCGACGGCTTCATGGTCCAGGGCGGGGACCCGCTGGGCACCGGTCGCGGTGGCCCCGGCTACACGTTCGCCGACGAGATCCACCCGGACCTGCGCTTCGACCGTCCGTTCCTGCTGGCCATGGCCAACGCCGGACCGGGCACCAACGGCTCCCAGTTCTTCATCACCGTCGGTGAGCCGAACTGGCTCAACGGCCGCCACACCATCTTCGGCGAGGTGGTCGAGGGGAGTGACGTCGTCACCGAGATCACCAATGTCGCGACGGACGCGCAGGACCGTCCGCGCGAAGACGTGGTGGTCAACAGCGTCGAGATCACCCGATAGGGCGACCCCGCGCTGAGACACAGAGGAGCGACGAGCAACCCATGACCGCATCTCCCCCTCCGCCCGGGGCCTCTTCCGGCCCCGGCCCCGAACCGGGAACGCCGCGCACGTGTTACCGCCACAGCGACCGCGAGACCGGGGTCAGCTGCACCCGGTGCGAACGGCCGATCTGCCCGGACTGCATGGCCGAGGCCTCGGTGGGGTTCCACTGCCCCGAATGCGTCGCGGAGGGGAACCGGAGGGTGCGGTCCGCGCGGACCACCTTCGGGGGCAAGGTCGTCCAGAAGCCGTACGTGACCTGGACGATCCTGGTCATGATGGCGGTGGGCTTCGTCGTTCAGATGGGCACGGAACCGGCCCTTCAGGCCGTCCCGTCGCCGCTGGTCGAACTGTTCAGCATGTGGGGCGTCGGGGTCCTGCAGGGTGAGTGGTACCGGCTGATCACCGCGGCCTTCCTGCACGGCAGTGTGATGCACCTGCTGTTCAACGGGTACGCGATGTTCCTCCTGGGCCAGCAGCTGGAGCGGTGGCTCGGGCACGGTCGGTTCCTCGCCTTGTGGGCCATGGGAGCACTGGCCGGTTCGGTGCTGAGCTTGCTGGTCTCACCGACACAGCCCTCGGTCGGCGCGTCCGGTGCGATCTTCGCGCTGTTCGGTGCGGTGTTCGTGATCGGCAGACGCCTCCGGCTGGACATGCGGATGATCGTCGTCCTGCTGGGGCTCAACCTTGTCATCACCTTCCTGGTCCCCAACATCTCCTGGACCGCCCACATCGGCGGACTGGTGGCGGGACTGGCCATCGGTGCGGTGTTCGCCTACCTGCCGCGGCCCTCGGGCAACAAGACCAAGGCGTCCACGCGCACACTCGTGCACGCCAGTCTGGTCACCCTCTTCGGGTTGCTGCTGTTGGGCTTGGTCGTCTTCGCGCCGATGATCTGGTTCGTCGTGATGTCGTCGGCCGCCTGAGCCGCTGCCCCGGAACACGTCGGCCCCAGAACGTGGATAAGGCCCCCGAGACTTGAGTTCCGGTGGTCGTTGCAACACCCCACTTGACGGGGTGCGATGGACGACTTCGAGATCCGACAGAACTCTCCGGGGGCCTTATCCACGCGCGGACCACTAAGGGAGCACGTACACGCGGGCATGCCGAACAGAGCTACCCACAACCTGTGGATAACCCTGTGGAAAACCAGATAGCTGGCCGAACGCCCATTCCGGGTCGTTGGCGCCGTTTTAGGACCGTCGACTGGGGTCGTCGCGGCCGCGGGGGAAAGGGGCCGGGGGTCAGTGCCAGCGCGTCGACAGGATGACGGCCACGATGATCCCGCTGAAGCCGATCAGCAGGTTCCAGTTCTGCCAGTCCTGCATGTAGGGCACGTGGGTACCCGCGATGTAGTAGACCCCGATCCAGAGAATGCCCAAGATGAAGAAGCCAAGCATCGTCGGCACGAGCCAACGAGGACTGACCTTCGGCTTCTCTTTGGAAGGAGGCGGAGTGTAAACAGCCTTCTTCTTGCGATCGTTGCGGGACTTGGGCACGGTCGCTGCTCCAGTATGTGGGGCGGTTCGGAATGAAACCACAGTCTACGCCCAGCGCCGGTCCGTCGTCACCGTCGGGAGGTCCCAAAACCTGAACGGATGGGGCTTGTAGGGCGCGGCAAACCGGCGCACGGGGAACACGAAAGCGGGCCGCGCTCCCTGAGCACGGCCCGCTTCGGCCCGGTCGGCCCGCCTTGTACCTGGCGGCTCAGCCCTTAGCCGCGGCCGGGGCGGAAGCCGCGCTCGTCATCGTCATCGTCGTCGTCATTCGGCGGAGGGTCGTCCGGGTCGGTGGGCAGGTCCGGAAGCGTCGGTTCCTCGGGGTCGGTGGGCTCGTCCGTCGGATCTTCGTCCGGAGCCACGGCCAGTGTCACGACCACCGTGGTGTCGGCGTTGACGCTCTGGTCGGCCGCGGGGGACTGGTTGATCACCGTTCCCTCGGGTGCCTCGTCCTCCTGCTCCTGGAAGTCGGCACTCAGACCCGCTGAGTCCAAGGCGGACTGGGCCTGGTCCTGGGTCATCCCCTGGAGGTCCGGAACCTGTACCTGGTCCGGTCCGGAGGAGATGATCAGCGTGACCTCGTCGGAGGGAGCGACCTGGTTGCCCGCCGACGGCTCCGTGCCGATGGCGTTGCCTTCCGCGACGGTCTCGTTGGCCCTGCTGTCCGTGGTGACGTTCTCGAACCCGGCGTCGGTCAACGTGGACATCGCGTCGGCCTCGGACTGGCCCTCGACGCTCGGGATCTCCAGGTCGCCGGGGCCGGAGGAGACGTAGATGACGATCGAGTCGGTGGCCTCGATCTCTGCGCCGGCTTCGGGGTCGGTTTCCAGGACCGTCCCCTCCTCGGCCTCGTCGTCGGCCTGCTCCTCGGCGCGGAAGTTCTCGAAGCCGTCCTCGGTGAGTTGGGCTTCCGCCTGCTCCTGAGTGCTCCCCGAGAGATCGGGGACAGCCATGGTCTCGACCTCGGCGTCTCCCTGGTTGAACAGGAAGAACACCAGAACAAGCGAGCCGATCACGCCGAGCGCCAGGAGCAGCCACAGGGCGGCCTTTCCACCGCCGCCCTTCTTCTCGTCCCGGTAGTCGTCGTCGTAATCGTCGTAATCGTCGTACCGCGAGTTGTCGGCGGGGGGCAGCGTCGTGGTCGCGCCCGCCGCGGCCATCGCCATGGTGCCGGCCTGGGTCGGCATCCCGGCCAGGCCCCGCTGGATGTCGGCGCGCATCTCCGCGGCGTTCTGGTAGCGGTCCTCGCGGTCCTTGACCATCGCGCGGAGGGTGACGTCCTCCAGCCAGTCCGGTACCTGAGGGTCCACTTCGGACGGCGGGACCGGATCCTCACGGACGTGCTGGTAGGCGATGGAGACCGGTGAGTCACCGGTGAACGGCGGCTGCCCGGTGAGCAGTTCGTAGAGCACGCAGCCGGTGGAGTAGATGTCGCTGCGCGGGTCCACCCGCTCGCCGCGTGCCTGCTCCGGGGAGAGGTACTGCGCAGTGCCGATGACCTGCGAGGCCTGCGTCATCGTCGCCTGGTCGTCACTCATCGACCGCGCGATACCGAAGTCCATCACCTTGACGTCGGCGTTGCGGGTGAGCATGACGTTCGCGGGCTTGATGTCCCGGTGCACGATGCCGTTGTCGTGGCTGTACTCGAGCGCCTTCAGGATGCCGTCCACCAGCTCCGCCGAGCGTTCCGGCAACAGCTTGCGGTCGTCGTCGAGCAGCTCCTTGAGCGTGCGCCCGTCCACGTACTCCATGACGATGTACGGGATGGACACCCCGTCGATCATGTCCTCGCCGGTGTCGTACACCGCGATGATCGCGGGGTGGTTCAACGAGGCCGCGGACTGGGCCTCCCGGCGGAAGCGCGCCTGGAAGACGTGGTCGCGGGCCAGGTCGTGTCGGAGCGTTTTGATCGCGACGAGGCGGTCGAGCCGTAGGTCGCGTGCGCGGTGAACCTCGGCCATGCCGCCGCGCCCGACCACCGAGTCGAGTTCGTAGCGTCCACCGAGGAGCCGGGGCTGGGACATGTCGTGCACTAATCCTCGTGTCTTCCGGAGGCCGCCCGTGGGCCGCCGCCTACCCTGAGCGTCTGCCGCTCATTGCTTGGTCACGGGTTCTGCTCTCATTACTGAGGCTCTTCGGGTTCCTCGTCGCCGGGATCGCCGTCGCCGGGGCCCCCGTCGCCGGGATCCTCGTCGCCGGGATCATTGTCTTCCCCGTCGTCTTCGGAATCCTCGTCGCCGTCCTCCTCTGGGGAGGTGGGTTCCTCATCGCCTTCCCCCGGAACGGGGTCCTGGGTCGGCTCCCCCTCGTCGGGCTGAGTGTTCCACTCGGGGGTCTCCTCCACCGGAACCGGGACCTCGGGCTCCTCTTCTTCCGCCTCCTCCTCTGTGGGAGTGGGCGTGGGAGTGGGGGAGTTCTCCGAGACCGGGGGCCTCGTGGTGTCGTTGACGTTCTGTGTCGCGGGGTCATCGCCGAACAGGAACCCGGCGAAAGCCACCCCCACGATCAGGATCGTCGCGGCCACCGCCGCCAGGATGACGGGAGTGCTGATCCGGCGTTTGGAGTCGGAATCCTCGGCCAGCGTAGCTGAATCCCCGTCCTGACCAGGGGGTACGGCGGGCTGACCGGCGGTTCGGCGGGCCGAGGGTGTCGGCCCCGTCCGAGAGCCGGGTTCGGGAACAGTGCTGACCACCATGGTCTGGGCCAGGCCGTTGAACCCCGTCGACGGGGTGGGCGGCCCGGTACCCGCGTTGGAGCGGATCACCGCGGCCAGGTGCGCGACCTCGCCGGCCGACGCGGGACGGTCGTCCGGCTCCTTCGCCAGCATCGAGGTGACCAGGTTGTCGATCTCGGCCGGTACGTGGTCGGGAAGCTCAGGCGGGTCGTCACGGGTGTGCGCGAGGGCGAGGGCCACTGGGCTGTCGCCGGTGAACGGGGGCTGGCCGGCGAGGCACTCGTAGGCCACCACCCCGAGCGCGTACAGGTCGGACGCCGCGCTCGCCGGCCGTCCCGACGCCTGTTCAGGCGAGATGTACTGGGCGGTCCCCATGACCATTCCGGTCTGCGTGAGGGTGACCGACATGTCCCCGCGCGCGATGCCGAAGTCGGTCAGTTTGAGCTGTCCGTCCCCGGTCACCAGCAGGTTCCCGGGCTTGATGTCGCGGTGCACCACCCCTCGGGCGTGCGCCGCGGCGAGCGCCTTTGCCGCCTGGCAGACGAAGTCGAGCGTCTGGTCGGCGCTCAGGTGCCCCCGCTCCCGCAGTACCTGGGAGAGGGGTTCGCTGACCACGAGCTCCATGATCAGGTAGGCGCGGCCGCCCCCTTCGCCGTAGTCGTAGACCTGGGCGATACCCGGGTGGGACAGGCCGGCGGTGATCCGCCCCTCCGTCCGGAACCGTTCTCTGGCCGTCGGCTCGGCCATCTGGGCCGGGTGCAGCAGTTTCACGGCGACCGAGCGGTTGAGCAGCGTGTCGGTCGCCCGCCACACGGTGCCCATCCCCCCGGAGCCGATCTGCTCCTCCAGGCGGTAACGGTCACTGAGAACGGTCCCGATGAGTTCACCGGGACCGTTCTGCGAAGACGGCTCGTAGGCGCTCACTACAGAACCACTGCCTCCATCATCTCGCGGGCGATCGGCGCGGCGAGCTCGCCGCCGCTGCCACCACCGTGTTCGATGACCACCGCGACCGCGATCTGCGGGTCGTCGGCGGGTGCGAATCCGATGAACCAGTTGTGCGTTCCGCGGTCATCGCCGGTCTCTGCGGTACCGGTCTTGCCAGCCACGTCCACGCCCTGGATGGCGGCGTTGGTGCCGGACCCGTCGGGTTCGGTGACCAGAACCATCATGTCCGTGAGCATAGACGCGGTGCTGGCACTTGTGGCCTGACTGTAGGCCTCCGGGGTGGTCTGGGTGACGACGGAGCGGTCCGAGTCTCGGACCGATTCGACGAGGTAGGGGTGCATGACCTCGCCTGAGTTGGCCACACCCGCCGAGACCATCGCCATCTGCAACGGGGTTGCTTCGACGTTGGACTGGCCGATACCGGCGCGGCCCAGGATGTTGTGGTCCTCCTCGGACGGGGACAGGCTCGGGGTCACGCCCATCGGCACGTTGAGCGGCTCGCCATCCTCGTTGAAACCGAAGGCCGTGGACTGCTCGGCCAAGGCGTCACCGCCCATCTCGATCGCCCAGTTGGCGAACGAGGTGTTGCAGGAGATCTGGATCGAGTGCGCCAGCGTGTCCGGTTGCCCGCCGTTACAGGTGCCGTCCGGGGTGGCGTTGGGCAGGGTGTGCCCCATGAGGTCCAGGGTGTCCGGCGCGTCCATGGTGCTCTCCGGGTCCGCGTCCAAGTGCTCGATGGCCGCCGCGGCGGTCACGACCTTGAACGTCGAACCCGGGGGGTACCGCTCGTTGAGCGCCCGGTTGAGCAGCGGCTGGTCCTCGTCCGCCTCCAGTTCGCCGTAGTTCTCGATGGCCGCGGCCTCGTCGGTGATGCTGGAGACGTCGTTGGCGTCGTAGGACGGGTAGGAGACCGAACCCAGGATGGCGCCGCTGTCCGGTTCGATGGCGACCGCGGAACCGTTCATGCCGAGGCTCTCGAACCCCTCGAATCCGGCGGTCTGCACGGCGGGGTCGAGGGTCAGCTCGACCCGTGCCCCCTCGGGCTCGCGGCCGGTGATGACGTCGCGGAAGTTGCGCACGGCCAGCCGGTCGTCGGTGCCGTCCAACAGGGTGTTCTCGGTGCTCTCGATCCCCGAGGCCCCGTAACTGCGGAAGGAGCCGACCACCGGTGTGTACATGGTGCCGTCGGTGTACATGCGCTGGAAGCGCGCCGGGTCATCGCCTTCGGAGATGTCCTCTGAGTAGGCAACGTTCTCGTCGCCGATGACGATGGGGCCGCGCGGTTCCGTGAGGCGCTCGGAGTACTGGCGCGAGTTCAGCGGGTCCTCGCGGATCGCGTCCGCCTGGAACCCCTGGATCCAGGTGAGCTGGAGCATCATCGCTCCGAACAGGATCATCGAGAAGACGCTGAGGCGTCGGATGGTTGTGTTCATCGCCGGATCACCTGGGTCGCCCCCTCGTCCTGGATCGCCTGCGGGGCCGGCCGGCGGGCGTTGTCACTCATCCGGAGCAGCAGGCCGATCATCAGCCAGCTGGCCATCAGGGCGGAACCGCCCGCCGCCAGGAAAGGCGTGGTCATACCGGTCAGGGGGATGATTCGGAGCAGGCCGCCGAGTACCACGAACACCTGGAAGCACACGACGAAGGCCAGGCCGCTCGCCAGCATCTTCACGAACAGTTCCCGGGAGGCCAGCGCGATGCGCATGCCCCGCTCCACCAGGATGAAGATGACGATCAGGATGGTCATGAGTCCGGTCAGGCCCAGGTCCTCGGCCAGTGAGGCGAGGATGAAGTCGCTGTCCGCGGCGAAGATGTGGTGTGCTTGGCCGCCGCCCATGCCGGTGCCGAACAGGCCGCCGTATGCCATGCCGATCTGGCCCTGCACCAGCTGGGCACTGCCGCCGAGCCGGTCGTAGACCTCGGGGTCGTAGGCATAGAACCAGATGTCGACGCGCTGGCGGAAGTGCCAGAAGACCTGCATGGCCAGGGCCGCGGCGGCGATGAACACGCTGACGCCGATGATGACCCAGGACGAGCGCTGGGTGGCCACGTACAGCATCGCCAGGAAGGTACCGAAGAGCAGCAGTGAGGTGCCGAGGTCCTTGGTGATGACGAGCAGGCCGATCGCGGCGACCCAGCCCACGACCATGGGCATGAAGTCGCGGGCCCTCGGCAGATCCATGATCTTGAACCGGCCGACCTTGATCTGCTTCGCCGCCAGCGACAGCACCTGCCGCTTGGTGACCAGATAGGACGACAGGAAGATGACCAGTGCGATCTTCGCGAACTCGGAGGGCTGCAGCGTGAAGCCGCCGAAGCCGATCCATCGGCGTGCGCCGAACTCGGAGATGCCGAGGCCCGGCACCATCGGCAGCGCGATCAGGATGATCGCGACCAGGGCGCTGATGTACGTGTAGCGCTGCAGCACCCGCGGTTCCTTGAGGAAGAACAGCAGCGCGATGCACATCGCGATGCCGATCGCGGTCCAGATCAGCTGCATACCGACACCGGCGTGCTCGATGTCGCCTGAGTCGGCGGCGTCGAGGCGCCAGATCATCGCCACGCCGATCCCGTTGAGGAACAGCGCGCAGGGAAGGATCAGGGGGTCGGCGTAGGGAGCGATGAAGCGCAGGGCGACGTGCGTGGCCAGAGCCATGGCACCGAAGATCAGTCCGTATCCCCACATCGCGGCAGGGACCTGACCGTTGAGGTTGAGCCCGGACATCGCCATCGCACCCATGGTGATGACGATGGTGATCCCGATCAGGACCAGCTCGGCGTTGCGCCGCTGAACCGGAGGCAACTCCGTGGGTGCCTCGTGGGCGGGGGCGCTCGTGGTGCTCACAGGGTCACCCCGATTCCTCGTTTTCGGTCTCCTGGCCGGCCTCGTCGTCCTGGGTCTCGTCGGCCGGGGACGCGCTCTCCTCGAACTCCGCGATGAGGCGGTCGGCCTCCTCCTGGTCGTCGACCGGGATGGTGCGCGTGACGTCCTCGCGGTCGGTCTGCTGGAGGTCGTCGAGACGGAGGCTGGTGACGTCGATCTCGTCGGACAGGCTGAAGCCGGCGATGTCGGTGTCGATGCCCTGGTAGACGCTGACGGTCTCACCCTCGGAGGAGACGCCCACGTAGAACTGGCTCTCGACGTACTGCCGACCGAAGTAGTAGCCACCGCCCGCGACCAAGGCGACCACGACCAGGAAGACGATGACCATCGGCCACCAGCTGCGGGTGCGGTACTCGGGCTCCGAGTGCTCCCCGCGCGACGGAGGCGCGTCGTAGTCGTCGTAGGAACCGTACGGCTGCTCCTCGTAAGGGGCTCCGTAGGCGGGGTCGGCTTGATCCTGATCCGGGTACTCGGCCTGGACGGGGTCCATCTCGGCGGTGTCGCCGCCGTTGCGGCGCAGCTCCTGGGCACGTCTGGCCGGGCTGCTCTCGTTCGGCCCCGTGGACTCGTCCCGCTGGTCCGCCGCGCCGACCGTCTGAGCGCCGAAAGTCGGCCCCCCGCGATCGGTGTCCGTCTCGATGACGTCGGCCACGACCGCGGTGATGTTGTCCGGCCCGCCGCCGCGGTTGGCCAACTCGATCAGCTTCTTGGCGGCCGTGCGCGGGTCGGTCTCCTTGGCGAGCGTCTCGTGGATGGTCTTCTTGCTGACCACACCGGACAGGCCGTCCGAGCAGAGCAGGTAGCGGTCGCCGACCTTGGCCCGGTTGATGGAGATGTCCGGGTCGACCGGCGTCTTGCCGTCGAGCGCGCGCAGGATCAGGGACCGCTGCGGGTGGGTGGCGACCTCTTCCTCGGTGATCTTGCCCTCGTCGACGAGGGTCTGTACCAGGGTGTGGTCGTGGGTGATCTGCTCGAAGCGCGAGCCGCGCAGCAGGTAGGCGCGCGAGTCACCGATGTGGATGAGGGCGACCTGGGAACCCGACCACAGCATCGCGGTCAGGGTGGTGCCCATGTTCTCCAGCTGGGGCTCCTGCCGGATGCGGATGGCGAGCGACTCGTTGGCCTGCTCGACGGCGCGCTGGAGGATCTCCGCCATCTCCTCGCCCCGAGGGTCGTCATCGGAGTCGAGCTGACGGATGGAGGCGATAGCGATGGAGCTGGCGACCTCACCGCCCGCGTAACCGCCCATGCCGTCGGCTACCGCGAGGAGGTGTTGGCCGGCGTAGCCGGAGTCTTCGTTGCCTTCGCGGAGGCATCCTACGTCGGAGTACGCCGCGTATCGGAGAGCGATTGTCATTTGCGCAGTTCCAGGACGGTTTTGCCGATACGGATGGGCTGACCCACCGTGATGGGCTGGGGGCGGTTCAGCTTCTGCTGGCCGAGGTAGGTGCCGTTCGTCGAATTGAGGTCTTCCACGAACCAGCGGCCGTTGTCTGTGTAGACACGCGCGTGGCGACCCGACGCGTAGTCATCGGTGATGACCAGCGTCGAGTCGGGGGCACGTCCGATGAGGATGGGTTGCGAGGCCAGATTGACGGTGGTTCCCGAGAGCGGGCCCTGGGTCACAGCCAGGATCGAGGGCTCGTTGCGGCGCGGCCTCTGCGCCCGCGCCGACTGAGACGACGCCGCCCGGCGCTGGGGAGGGCGTGCCGCGGGGCGAGCCTTCTTCTTGGCCTTCTTCTTGGACTGCCCGAAGAGGTCCGTGCGGATGACGCCGACCGCCATGAGGACGAACAGCCAAAGCACCGCGAGGTACGCGATCTTGATCAATATGAGGGTCAAGTTGGACATCGAACTGCTCTTCAGCCCCTGTCGTGCTTCGGCCGGGGTGGCGGTCATCGGCGCCGCCACCGTGTCTGCCCCACCTTCGAGTCGGTGAGTCTAGGTCGCTGGTCCGCGGCCCAGCCGGCCGCGGCCATTCTGTCCGATCGGTCAGGTCTTCGCGGAGACTACCCGCCCGCCCGGATATCCGACAGCAGGTCCTTATCGGGCCTGACCCGGACTTCGACTTTTCAGACGCCTGATCGGCGCGGTTGGTTGCGGTCCGGTTGGGGCCAGATCGCCCGACTTCTCGGAATCGAGGGTCAGTCGCGGCGGAAGGTCATGGTGGTACGACCCAGGCTGACCCTGGTCCCGTCCACCAGCCTGGCCTGCCTGACCTGCTGTCCGTTGACGAAGGTCCCGTTCGTGGAACCCTTGTCCTCCAGGATGACTTCCTCGCCGTCGACTCGGATCTCCACGTGGTGGCGGGAGACCCCGTTGTCGACCAGACGAAGGTCACAGTCGGTGCCGCGCCCCAGCAAGGTGACCGGGGTGGTCAGCTCGAAGGACTGCTGCGTCCCCTGGCTGGCGATATTGCCCTCAGCGGTGGCGCCACCGGGTGAGATCAGCAGACGCGGGCGGCCGTTCTGTGGCTGCCCCCCGCCCTGGCCCGGATCACCGACCGGCTGGCGGACCTCACCGTCCTTCACCATGGTCCCGCGGACAACCCCGGACCTGATTCGGAAACGGCCCGTCTTCAAGCCGTCGTCCGACCTGAACTGGACCCGCACCGGACCGACAAAGGAATAGCCCTGCTCGGTCGCGTAGTCGCGAGCCAGCTTGGACAGTTCCTGACCGAGGCTGTCGGCGTAGACCTCCAAGCGCTCCTTGTCACTGGCCGACAGCTCGACGATGAAGTCGTTCGGGACCAGGGTGCGTCCCTGGGCGACGATCGCAGCGCGCTCGTCCATTTCCCGCTGGACAGCGCTCGCGACCTCGACCGGCTGGAGCTCCGACTTGAAGGCCATCGCGAAGGTGCCTTCGATCATGCCCTCGAGCCTGCGCTCGAAGCGTTGGAGCACTCCCACGAGGTACCTCCCTTTGTACTCCACTCCGTATGTGTAGACGATCGTAACCGTGTCGGGGTGCCCCTGGTTTCAAGCGCACCCCCGTGAAGGCCCTCCGAGAGGCCGGACCGGGCCCGGCCGCAAACCGTGTGCAACCCACCTCCAGCCCGTGCTAGCCTTATTCACGTCGCCAGGAGGAACAGGCAAAACGCCCGGAACTCCCAGCAGCACAACTTAATACATGTCACTCGGGCGGGTGGCGGAACGGTAGACGCGCACGGTTCAGGTCCGTGTGTCCGAAAGGACGTGAGGGTTCAAATCCCTCCTCGCCCACCCATGGAAACGACCCTGTTCGGGGGCCTTCGGCCGCCTCACCGGGTCGTTTCTCTTTTGGGGGACGACCCCCCAGACCCCCCGGTGTGCCGATCGGCTGCGGGGGCCTCCGGCCTCCTCGCCTCGCGGCACGACTGTGGCTGAGCTGGGCGATCGCGCCCACGGTCGGGGTGACCCGCGAGCTCTCCTGTGCGACTGTGGCTGAGCTGGGCGATCGCGCCCACCGTCGGGGTGACCCGCGAGCTCTCCTGTTGGGCCATGGCTGATCCCGGCTTGCAGCCGCTTCGCGGCTCCGCCTTGTTTCTGGTCCGTCGTCCTCTGCCTCTAATGATCTTGGATTGTTAGGTGGAAATGGGCGTTATGGGGCCGGATGCGGCCATGGGAGCCGGGGTGGACCGGCTCCCATGGTTGTCAGACCGTGGCGCCGTCCAGGTCCCAGACCCTGAGGTGGCCGCACATTCCCTTCTTGAGCGCTTCTGAAGCCGTTTGGGCGGTGTACACGGCGGACTCCGACAGATGGCCTCCGTCACCCCGTTCCAGGGCCTCCAGGTGCCGCTGAGCGGTCTCCGCCTGCTGGACCACCCCGTGGCGCACATGGTGGTGCCACCCGGCCGCCTTCTCGCGCACGAGGTGCACCGCGGACCCGTACAGGTCCTTGAGGACGGACGGGCCCTCGTGTTCCACACGCTCGCGCAGCTCCAGGTAGCCCTGGACGGCGAGATCGCGGCGGGTGCGTGCGGCTTCGGCCTCTTGCCCCGGTGGGAGCACGGTTGCCCTCTTGTAGGCCTCCGGGTCGGCCAGCACCTCCTTCGGATAGGTCAGCACGGCGTCGCCCGCCTCGGGGAGGCCGGCGTTCTGCATGACTACGAGGAGCTCCAGGTCGCCGTCGTTGACGAGCCGGTGCACGGTTCCCGGAGTGAACCACAGCAGGCTGCCCTGGCGGAGCGGCGTGCGCTGGTACCCGTGGGAACTGAGTGTCTCCAGTGCACCTTCGCCGTTGAGGACCACGTAGCCCTCGGCGGAGGCGGTGTGCAGGTGCGGGGAGCCCCCGGCGAGACCGTCGGCCGCGGTCCAGTCGTAGACGTACAGGTGCGAGACGGCGGTCCCGCCGGGGAACGGGGGTGGGGTCATGGCCGCTCCAGTTCGCGCGTGCCGAGAGCGGCGAGGTCCTTCGCCTCTTGGTCGCCGTCGGCGATCACCACCGCGTAGCGGTAGGTGAGGGTCTCCTCCGGGGCGACCGCCACTTCCTCGTCGAAGAACGGTGCCGGACAGACACACGCGAAGATCCCGCTGCGAACGAACCACCGGACCGGGTGTCCCGGGTTCTCCGGGGCGTCGACGAACACCAGGGTCGAGGACCGGTCGGTGCCGTCGTGCCTGCCGGTGAAACCGAGCCAGGGGGAGCGGGTCCCCATCAGCTCGTCGGTGCCCTCGACGTGCTCGGTGCGCGCCGTCCCCCCGCTGAAGGAGCGCGGCCCGCGCCAGAAGAGGCCGCCGTACCCCGCGTTCGGCCTGCCCTCAGTGGTGGGGCTGCCGATCGGGACGGTCTCGCCGGTCAGGTTGGTGAAGGACGTCCGGAACACCAGCGTCCAGGCGTCCTGTTCCGGTGCCACGGTGACCTGGAACGAGCGCTTCTCGGAGAACCAGGTGTCGCCCTGCTGGGTGACCCACTCCAGGGACTCGTCCACCGCGACCCGGTCCGGGGAGGCCTCGATGCCGTCGAACTCCGCGTGGACCGTGGACCCGTCGTTGTCGAGCTGCTGGTAGCCCTTGTCCCGCAGGTAGGTGGGGCCGCCCCAGAAGTTGGCCGACCCGACGTTCGGCAGGGACCAGGCGATCCCCTTGTGCCAGACGTGGTCGTGCGGACGGTAGAGGCTCACCGTGTCCCCGCCGAGGGTGCGGAGGGGGTGGAAGTAGGGCCTCGGCGACTCCAGCTGCACGTCCCAGGGCTCGTAGACGTACCGGAGGAGTTCACGGCCTTCGTGGCTGAGTCGGAGGGACCGGCCCTGTTCGTGGACCAGGGCCAGTCCGTTCGCTTCGGGTTCGTTCGGGCTCACGCGGTTCCCTCACTGCTCGATGAAGTACTGCTCGGGGTTGGTCGGGCCGGGGTCGTTGTAGACGGCCGAGGTGGGCATCGAGTCGGGCACGTTGCGGAAGTGGTCGGCGACGATCCCGTACTGGTCGGGGGTGAGGCTGATGCCCATGGCGTAGAACTGCTCCTGGGACACGGCCAGGAAGTCCTCCATTAGTTCGATCCGCAGGTCGGGGTCGGGCTCGGCCTGGACCTCGTCGTACATCTCCATGTGTTCACGGACGTCCTCGGGAGGCTCGATGGAACGGCTGTCCTCACCGTCGGAGGTGTACCACTGGGCCCACGGGATGGCGAAGTTGGACTCACCGTTGTGCAGCGGGCCGTACCAGCGCGGGTCGTAGACGGCGTCCATCAGGCCCGCGTCACCGGACCACACGTTCGCGTCGTGCTCGTTGTTCTCCCGGTTGTTCTGCCACAGGGCGCGGTCCTCGGTGTTGAGGTCCACGTCGATGTCCAGGTCGCCCCAGAAGCCGACGACCATCTCCATGGAGTCGACGATGTCGGGGCGGAAGTCGGTGGGCACGGACAGGGTGAAGCGGACCGGTTCCCCGTCGGGGCTGACCCGGACACCGCCCGAGCGCTCGTCGTACCCGGCCTCGTCGAGGATCTCGTTGGCCAGGTCGGTGTCGTGCTCGGTGTACTGCTTGGCCAGCTCCTCGTTGTAGAAAGGGCTCTCCTCGCGCGGTGCGCCCTGCCAGGGTTCGCCCTGCTCCTGGTAGACGACGTCGATGATGTCCTGCCGGTTGATCGCGTGCGAGAGCGCCACCCGGAAGTCGTGGTCGTTGAAGATCTCCCGCAGGCCCTCGTCCTCGTGGGTGAGGTTGAGCGAGATCATCGCCGTGTTCATCTCGCCCGGCACCAGCTCGAAGAAGTCGTATCCGCCGGCCTCGCTGCTCTCCGCGAGCGTGGGGCGGTTGCCCAGGGTGTTGAAGTGGCGGGCGTGCATGTCGATCTCGCCGTTGAGGGCGCGGACCAGCATGACCTCCTCGTCCTGGAGGATGTCGAAGTTGACCTGGTCGATGTATGGCAGCTGGTTGCCCTCGGTGTCGATCTTCCAGTAGTAGGGGTTGCGCTCCAAGACCATGCGCCCGGAGTCGGCCAGCGGCTCCACGACCTCCCACGCGCGCAGGGTGGGCATGTCCGGGTTCTGCCAGTACTGGGCGGAGTCGAGGATGCCCGCCTTGTCGTCGAGCATCTCGATCCAGTCGGAGTAGCCCTCCTCCTCGGCGAGTTCCTCGGCGTCCTCGTTGTACTCGAGGTGGAACTCCTCCAAGTAGTGCTTGGGCTTCTCCACGAGCTGGTAGAGGATGAAGTCGTCCTCGATCCACAGGGCGTTGGGGTCGTCCCACGAGACGGAGAACGTGTAGTCGTCGATCTTCTCGCCGTCGCCCGGGTTCGACGCCGCCATGGGGCTGATGTCGTGGTCGTTGAAGATGTCGTTGAGCGCGAACAGCACGTCGTCGGCGGTGAAGGGCTCACCGTCGGACCAGCGGATGCCCTCGCGGAGGGTGATGGTGACCTCGGTGGCTTCGTCGTTGTACTCCCAGTCGGTGGCGAGGTTGGGAACGGCCTCGTCCCACTCTGGGTCCCAGCGGGTGAAGTTCTCGTACCCGACGGTCCGGCCGAGCCAGGGCCAGTCGTGCACGCCCAGGGTGGCGGTGTTCCACTCACCGCCGTACTGGCCGACCTCTTCGTGCGGCTCCACCACCACGGGCTCCTCCGGAAGCCGCTCCTCCAGCGGCGGGAGCTCGTCGTCCTCCACGAGGGAGGCGAGCATGGGCGCCTCGCCGACCCCCTCAGCCTGTTCGCCGTTGTCGGTATCGGGATCGAAGGAGAAGAAGGTGCACCCGGTGGCCATCACGACCGCCGCCGTGCCCGCGGTGACTCCCAGACACCGCCTCACTGTCGTACTCCGGTGTTGTCTCAATTGCCTACTCCTGCCTCTGTGCGGTGGATGCCCGGCTCGTGTCGGGCGGGGGATCGCTGGGGCCGGTGATCCCGGCCAGTTCGAGGTCGTCGGCGTGATGACAGGCGACCAGGCGCCCCGTGCCGACGGGGCGCGGTACTGGGACCTCGGTGGCGCAGAGCTCGGTGGCGTGGCGGCACCGGGGGTGGAAGGGGCAGCCGGACGGCGGCCGCGAGGGGTCGGGGACCTCACCCGTGAGCCGGATGCGCTCCCGTTTTCCGCGCATGCGCGGGTCGGGGATCGGCACGGCCGAGATGAGGGCCTCCGTGTACGGGTGCTGGGGGTTCCGGAAGAGCTCCCGGGTCGGCGCCACCTCCACGATCCTGCCGAGGTACATCACCGCGACCCGGTCGCAGACGTGCTCGACCACGGACAGGTCGTGTGAGATGAACAGGTACGTCAGCCCCATCTCGTCCTGTAGGTCCTGCAACAGGTTGAGGATCTGGGAGCGGACCGAGGTGTCCAGGGCGCTGACGGCCTCGTCTGCCACGACCAGGCGGGGGCCGGGCACGAGCGCGCGGGCGATGCTCACGCGCTGGCGCTGCCCGCCGGAGAACGCGTGCGGGTACCGGCGCAGGTGGTCCGGGTGCAGTCCGACGCGCTCCATGACGTCGCGCACCCGCTCGTCCAGCTCCCCGCCCTTCAGGTCGGTGAGCATGCGCAGGGGTTCGCCGACGATGTCGCGCAGCGTCATGCGCGGGTTCAGGGAGGAGTGCGGGTCCTGGAAGACCATGCGCACCTCCCGCCGGAAGACGGCCTCGTCCCCGCGGGGCAGGTCCAGGACGTCGAGTAGGCGGCCTTGGCCGTCGCGGTACCGGATGCTGCCCGCGGCCTCCGGCCGGGCGTTCATCACGCTCGCACCGAGGGTGGTCTTTCCGCAGCCGGATTCCCCGACCAGGCCGAGGGTCTCGCCCGCGTGGATGTCGAGGTCCACCCCGGCGACGGCGCGCACGTGGCTCGCTTCGCGCTTCGAGCGGCGGCCGCGGACCGGGTATGCGACCTCGAGTCCGCGCACGCTCAGGACGGTCTCCGGGGTCTCACTCGGCATCGGCGGTCTCCTCACGGCTGGTGGAAGCGGCGCTGTCCCGAGAGGCGGGCGGGCCCTCTCGGAGCAGACACCGGACCCGGCGGCCCGGTCCGGGGACCGTGACCGGCGGGACGGTGGTGTCGCACAGGCCTTCGACGGCTTCGGGGCACCGGGTGCGGAACACGCACCCGGAGGGCTGGGACCCGGGGTCGGGGATGGTGCCCCGGATGGTGGGGAGGCGGTCCTTGCGCGCGGAGCCCAGCCGCGGCACCGCCTCCAGCAGGGCGCGCGTATAGGGGTGCTGGGGGTCGTGGAAGACCTCGTCGACCGGCCCCTGCTCGACCACGGTGCCGAGGTACATGACGGCGACCTCGTCGGCGATCTCGGCGACCACGCCCATGTCGTGGGTGATGAACATGACGCCCATGCCGGTGTCGCGCCGCAGTTCGGCGAGCAGGTCGAGGATCTGCGCCTGTGTGGTCACGTCGAGGGCGGTGGTCGGCTCGTCGGCGATGAGCACGCGCGGCGCGCAGGCGAGCGCCATCGCGATCATGACCCGTTGGCGCATGCCGCCGGACAGCTGGAAGGGGTAGGAGTCCACGATGCGCTCCGCTCCGGGCACCCGTACCCGTTCCAGGAGTTCCACCGATCGGGCGCGCGCCTCCTTGCGGGATATGCCGCTGTGCACCCTGAGGGGTTCGCCGACCTGGTTGCCGACGGTGTGCACCAGGGACAGCGACGACATGGGCTCTTGGAAGATCATGGCCACGTCCCGGCCCCGGACCGAGCGGATCTCCCGCCCCGTAGGCCGGAGTGAGGCCAGGTCCACCGGGTCCCCTCCGCCCTCCGGGCGCAGGAGTACCTGCCCGTCCACCACCTTTCCGGGCGGGTCGACCAGCTGGAGCACCGAGCGAGCCATGGCGCTCTTGCCGCATCCGCTCTCCCCGACCACACACAGCGTGCGGCCGCCGTGCACGCGCAGGTCGACCCCGTCGACGGCCCGCACCACGGCGTCGTCCGTGAGGAAGTGCGTGCGCAGGCCTCGGATGTCGAGGACGGCGTCGCTGTTCCCCTCGGGTGCCCTGGACGGTTGGGGGGTCGCTGTCTCGTCGGCCGTACGGCTCGTCATCACGGCCTCCTTACTTGTACGGGTCGGCGGCGTCGCGGACACCGTCACCGACGAAGTTGAGGGCCAGAACGGCCACCGTCACCGCGACACCCGGTAGCAGGACCCAGGGGGCGCCGGCGATCGAGTGGATGTTCTGCGCCTCCTGGAGCAGCACCCCCCAGCTCACGACCGGCGCTTGGAGACCGAGGCCGAGGAAGGACAGGGAGGTTTCAGCGAGGATCATGAACGGCACGGCCAGGGTCAGGGAAGCGATGATGTGGCTGGTGAAGGACGGCAGCATGTGTCTGCCGATGACGCGTCCGCTGCGACAGCCGTCCAGCCTGGCGGCGGTCACGAAGTCCTCCTGTCTCAGTGACAGGAACCGGCCGCGCACCACCCGTGCCAGATCTGTCCAGCCGATCAGCGAGAGGATCACCGTGATCGCCAGGTAGGTCTGGATCGCCCCCCACTCGCGGGGTACCGCGGCGGACAGGCCCATCCAGAGCGGGATGGTGGGGATGGACATGAGGAATTCGATGACGCGCTGGATGAGGTTGTCGATCCGGCCGCCGAAGTAGCCGGAGACCCCTCCGAGGACCAGGCCTAGGACGAACGACAGCGCCACCCCGGCCAGGCCGATGGACATCGACACCCGGGTCCCGTGGATGATGCGTGACGCCATGTCGCGCCCGTTGCGGTCGGCGCCGAGGAAGTACACCTCCTGGTCGGGGTCCTTGGCACCGATCAGGTGCCGATCCATGGTGATGAGCCCCCACATCTCGTAGGACTGGCCTTGGACGAAGAAACCGACGGGGATCTTCGTGGACTCGTCCACGGCGTAGGTGTTCGCGTAGGTCTCCGGATCGCGTTCGACCTCGTAGTCGTGCACGTACATGCCGGGTTCGAAGCCGTCGCTGGTGTCCACGAAGTGCAGCTGTTGCGGTGGCGCGTGGGTGCGCGTCGCGTCGTAGGCGTGCGGGGTGCTCGGTGCCAGGAACTCGGAGAACACCGAGACGAAGATGAGCCCGATCAGCATCAGGGCGCCGAACACGGCGAGCTTGTTGCGGCGGAAGCGCCGCCAGATGAGGACGCGCTGGGGAACGTCGCCGGGGGCGCTCCCCGTGTCGGTGCTCGATCCGGGGGAGTCGGGCGATGGTTTGGGGAGTGCCATGGTTTTAGACCCTCTCGACGTGTTGGTGCCGGATACGCGGGTCCCACCAGGCCAGGAGCAGGTCGGACAGGAGGGTGCCGATCACCGTCAGCACACCGAGGACGAGGATGAAGCTCCCGGCCAGGTACATGTCCTGGTTGCGCAGCGCCACCACCAGCAGCGGGCCGGTGGTCTCCAGGCTCAGGACGATGGAGACCAGGACCTCGCCGCCGATCAGGGTGGGCAGGATCCAGCCGATGGTGCTGATGAACGGGCTCAGGGACATGCGCACGGGGTACTTGAAGATGAGCCGCCACTCGGGCAGCCCTTTGGCCCGTGCCGTGGTCACGTAGGGCTTGCGCAGTTCGTCCAGCAGGTTGGCGCGCAGTACTCGGATGAGTGCCGCGGTGCCCGCAGTGGCGATGATCACCACCGGGATCCACAGGTTGGACACAGCGTCCAGGACCTTGCCGAGGTTCCACGCGGCATCGGCGTACTCGGGCGAGAAGACTCCGCCGACGCTCTGCCCGAAGTAGCGGAACGACACCCAGGCGAACAGGAGCGCCAGCATGAAGTTCGGGGTGGCCAGGCCGAGGAAGCCGATGAAGGTGACGACGTAGTCGCCCACCGAGTACTGGCGCACCGCCGAGTAGACGCCGATCGGGAAGGCGATCAGCCAGCTCAGGATGAGGGTGCTGACCGCCAGGATCAGGGTGAGGCCGATGCGGTCCCAGATCAGTTCGGAGACGTCCCGCCTGAACTGGAAGGACTGTCCGAAGTCGCCGCTGGTGAGGATGCCGGAGATCCACTTCCAGTACTGCACGATCAGCGGGTCGTTGAGCCCGTAGCGTTCCTCGAGGGCCCGGATCTGAGCCCCGTCCACACCCTGGCCTTGGGCGGCCAGCTGCGCGATGTAGGCGGTGAGGAAGTTGCCCGGCGGCAGCTGGATGACCAGGAAGGCGACCACGGAGATGGCGAACAGGGTCGGGATCATGTACAGGCAGCGTCGGATCACGTAGCGGCGCACGCTGTGCCCCCTTCCGCGTCCGGCCTTTCGCACGCCCTCACAGCGAGCGGCCCCCGTTCATCCGCTCGTGGAAGGGGGAGCCGGGTCCCAGATCGGCCGGGGTGACCGGACGCCCTTTGAAGGAGGAGGCGTAGACGGCCGCGACCATGCGCAGGGTGCTCAGCGACTCCTTCGAGGTCACCGGCGGCGGGGAACCGTTGCGCAGGGCGTCCAGGACGCGGACGATCTGTGAGTGGTGGCCGCTGTTGACCCCGTGTTCGGCCGCCTCCCAGGCCTCCGTAACCTGTTCCTCGAACCCCGGGGCCGGGGTGATGCGCCAGTCGTCGTCCCCGTAGCCGTAGAGGTGCGTGAGCTCGACCGTCGCGTGTTCGAAGTCGATCCGGATCCGGCTCTCCTCCTGTGGGGACAGCAGGCTGGTGACGACGCTCGCGACCGCGCCGTTGGCGAAGTCCACCCGGGCGATGGACACGTCCTCGGTCTCGATCCGGCGCGCTTGGCGGCGTACGACGGCCGACACCTCCGTCCACTCCCCCAGCAGGGCGAGCAGCAGGTCCGTCTGGTGGATCCCGTGGCCCAGGACCGGTCCGCCGCCCTCGGTCTTCCACCGACCGCGCCAGGGGACGTCGAAGTACTCCTGCGGGCGGAACCACGTGGTGTGGCAGGTGGCCACCAAAGGCCGTCCAAGGACACCGGCCTCCATGAGCGACCGCAGCCGGAGCGCGCCCGAACCGAAGCGGTGCTGGAAGACCGTGGCCATCCACGGTCCGTGCTCACCGCCTTCGGCGGCGGCCATCTTCTCCGCCTCGACCAGGCTCAGCGCCGGCGGCTTCTCCACCAGCACCGAAGCTCCGGCGCCGAGGCAGGCCTCGACCTGGTCGCGGTGCACGCCCGGCGGGGTGCACACGTGGACCAGCTGCGGCCGCTCCGCCACGAGCATCGACTCGAGGGATGCGTATCCGCGGGGGATCGAGTGCCGGGACCGGAAGGACTCCAGCGCATCCGGGTCGACGTCGACGGCGGCGACGACCGAGGCGCGTTCCGGCTCGGCGAGCAGCGCCTCCGCGTGGAACCGTGCGATGTTGCCGGTACCGACGATCGCTACGCGGACGGGCGCCTGACCGCGGGACTTGTCAGAGGTGGGACCGGGGGCCGGCTCCGGTGACGGGGGGTTCATGACGGGGGTCCTCCTTAGGGCGCGGGACGGGTTCTCTCGGGAGGAGCGGTCAGTCGGCCGCGACGGCCGCTCGGTCGGCCGTGGCGAGCTGGATGTCGCAGGTGAGCGCGCGGGTGTGGTCGACGATGCGTTCGGGTCCGGAGAGCCGTACCGGGAACGTGTGCCGGATGTCCCGGCTGGAGGCCGCCAGCGCCAGGTGGAGCTCGCCCGGTTCGACGATCCGCCGCCCTCCGGGGCCGGTGTAGGCGGCGAGGTCGGCGTGGACGGTGAAGTCGACCGTGCGCGCCTCTCCCGGTCCGAGGTCGATCCGGGCGTAGCCGACGAGACGGCGGACGGGCTGGGACACCCGTGCCACGGGGTCGGTCAGGTAGAGCTGGACCACCTCGGTGCCGGCCACCGTGCCGTTGTTGCGGACGGTGCACCCGACCGTCACGGCCGCGTCGGTGCCCGCGTCCGTCGGGCTGTCCGGAACGAGCAGCCGACCGTCGACCCGCGGCGCCTCCCACGAGAATGAGCTGTAGGACAGGCCGTGCCCGAACGGGTGGCGCGCGGTCGGGTCCACCGAGCTCACCTGGCTGCGGTGGGCGAGTGCCGGGCCCAGGTAGGTGCCCGGCTGGCCGCCGGGTGAGTGGGGGATCGACACGGGAAGGCGTCCGCTGGGGTTCACCCGCCCGGAGAGCACACCCGCGACCGCGGTCCCGCCCTCCTCGCCGGGGAAGAAGGCCTGGACCGTCGCGGCCAGCCGGTCGGCCACCGCGCCGAGGGCGTAGGGGCGTCCGGTGAGGAGTACGGCGACGACGGGGGTGCCGGTCTCCACGAGCGCCTCAAGGAACTGCTGCTGCACGCCCGGGAGGGAGAGGTCGGTCGCGTCGCACCCCTCGCCCGAGGTGCCGCGGCCGAAGAGGTCGGAGCGGTCGCCCAGGACGGCCACGCACACCGACGCGGATCCGGCGGCCGTCAGGGCGTCGGCGAACCCGTCGGTGGAGGCGCCGTCGACCGAGCACCCCGCGGCGTGTTCGACGCGCGTGCGCGGCAGCTCTCCGGTCAGCGCCTCCAGGACGGTGGGGATGTCGACCCCTTGGTCCGTGTCCGGGTGCCGGCGTCCGACGTGCGCGGGGAACGAGTAGCAGCCGAGCATGGCGTCACCGGAGTGCGCGAGCGGTCCCACGACGGCCACGCTCTTGGTGTCGCTGAGGGGCAGGATTCCGTCCGGGTTCTCCAGGAGGACCACCGACTCTTCGGCCAGGCGGCGGGCCAGTGCCCGGTGCTCGGGCGGGTCCAGGTCGATCCGCGCGTCCGGGGTGGAGCCCTCGGGAGACCAACCGGGGTCGAGCAGTCCGAGTTCGCACTTCTGGCGCAGGACCCGCCGTGCGGCGCGGTCGACCGTGGCCTCGGGCAGTCTGCCTGTCCGGACCTCCTCGACGAGCCGGTCCCCGTAGCAGTGCACCGTGGGGAGTTCGACGTCCACGCCGGAGGAGAGGGCGAGTGCCCCGGCGCGGGCGGGGGACTCCGCCACCCCGTGGAGGGCGTGCAGGAAGGCGACCCCGAAGTAGTCGGCGACGACGGTGCCCTCGAACCCCCAGGTCTCGCGCAGTACGCCGGTCAGGAGCCCGGGGTCGGCGGCGGCGGGGAGGCCGTCGTTGTCGTTGTAGGCGTGCATGACCGATCCGGCCCCGCCTTCGCGCAGGGCCATCTCGAACGGGGGGAGCAGCACGTCGGAGAACTCGCGGGGGCCGACGGAGACCGGTGCGAGGTTGCGTCCGGACCGTGAGCTCGAGTACCCGGCGAAGTGCTTGAGGGTGGCCACGATCCCGGAGGACTGGAGGCCGCGGACGTAGGCGGTGCCGACGGTCGCCACCAAGTGGGGGTCCTCGCCGATGGTCTCCTCGACGCGGCCCCACCGGGCGTCCCGGGCGACGTCGAGTACGGGGGCGAGCCCTTGGTGCACGCCGACGCGGCGCATGCTTTCCCCGATCTGGGCGGCCATGCGCTCGACCAGGTCGGGGTCGAAACTCGCGCCCCAGGCGAGGGGCACGGGGTAGATCGTCGCGGTCCAGGCGGCGAAGCCGGCCAGGCATTCCTCGTGGGCGACGGCGGGGATCCGGAACCTGTTGGCCGCCATGATCTCCCGCTGGCTCCGGGCCAGTGACTCGCGCCCGGCCGCGGGGTCGACGGGGACAGTGCCGAAGGGGCGGGTGAGTTGCCCTAGGCCCTGGGCGATGGCCTGGTCCCACTCGGGCGGTTCCTGGGTCAGGTCGTGCTGGTGGGGTGCGACCGGTGCGCCGTTGGAGTCCGCGCTGACCCACAGTCCGTGGAGTTGGGCGACCTTCTCCTCCAGGGTCATCTCGGCGAGGAGCGCGTCGACGCGCCTGTCGTCCGGTGCCGAGGGATCCCGCCAGGCGGGGTCTGTGGCTGCCTGGTCCGCTGTGTCCGGGTTGCCGGTGGAACGGGTCAAGGAGTGTCCTCCTGCGATGGGGGTGGAGACGTCCGGGGCGGTGTGTCGGTGCAGGGTCGCTCGCCGAAAGTTTCGTAAATTTTCGCGAAACATGTTGGCGGTGAATGTACGTTTACAGCCCTGCCGGGTCAACCCCGCCGGAGAGGCAAGTCACACTGTATGAGGGAAAGTGCTGGTAAATGAGGTATAAATCTTCCCGATCGCACCCCTGGATTTTCGGAAAGATAGCTGTTAAGTCACCGGGAAGTTTCGGAGGGTGGGGTGGTCGGTGGTCAGCCGGGCCTTGGGCCGAAACCGTCCGGATGGGACACTCCGGGCGTGGGAATCACTGAACGACTTCACGAGATCGGGCGGCCCCTGGTCGCCGAACAGCTCGCGCACCCGACCGTCGCGGGGATCGCCCGGGGCGACCTCGACGATCGCGCCTTCCGGTACTGGCTCGAGCAGGACCACCTGTACCTGCTCGACTACGCTCGGGCCTTCTCCCGGCTGGCCTGGCAGGCGCCGGACCGGCACCTGGCGGACTTGGTGGGGATCGCGCACAGCACCCTCACCGAGGAACTCGAACTGCACCGCTCCCTGTCCGGGGACTTCGGCGCCGACCTGACCACAAAGGACAAGGGTCAGGCCTGCGAGAACTACACCTCGTGGCTCCTGGACGCGGCGGCCGACTACCGGGACGGGCTCGCCGCCGTCTACCCGTGCATGTGGGGCTACAACTCACTGGGGCTCGAACTGGCCGAGACCAAGCCGGAGGATCCCCGGTACCGGCGCTGGATCGACACCTACGCCGACCCCGGGTTCACCGAACTCACCGAGAAGTACGGCCGGATGCTGGAGGAGGCCGGACCCGATCCGGAGCGGGCCGAGCGCTTCTTCCTGGAGGGCATGCTCCACGAGGTCGCCTTCTGGGACACCCCGTACACCTGATGTGTAGGGCGCCTGGGGAAAGGCAAAAAAAGGGGGCGGACCCGGCGGGTCCGCCCCTCGCACGTTAGGGGTAAGGGGAGTAGGGGCTAGGGGCTGATGACGGAGTTGACCTGGTCGAAGCGGTCGATCTCGCAGCCGTTGCGCTTGTTGAACTCGGTGTCGACCTCGGTGCCCTCCACCTGGCCGGACACGTGCACGACCTCGGGGCCGCCGATCTGCATCGTGCACATCTCGTCTGAGGTGTCCATGGTGAACGGCTCCACGCCGACGTCCTCGATCTCGGCGCAGGCGGCCTCGGGATCGGGGTGGTCGCCGCCGGCGGGGGCGCAGGTCAGGGTCAGCTCGCCCTCTTCGAAGCCCTCCTCGGCCGTCAGGCCGTCGTCCTCGGACAGGGAACGCTCTATCACGAGGTCCACCTCGGCGGACCCGTTCTCGTCGTCGGCTTCTTCTTCGGGGGCGTCGTTCTCGGGGGCTTCGGTCTCGTTCTCGGGTGCCGGCGCGCTCACCTCGTCGGGCTCGTTGCCGCAGGCCGTGATAAGCAGGCCAAGAGCTGCGAGTGCGGCGAGGCGGGTCGGCAGGGCCGTTGCGAAGGTGTGCTTACGCATATTGCTTGGACGCGGGCCCGGAACACGCGGTTCCGCCGGTTCTCACTTTTTTCGAATACACCTGACACAGGGGGTCACCATCATGTTCGGTGGACAGGTCGCTGAGGTTCTCGTCAACGAGGTTCCCGAGGGCGTCTACCTGCTCGACGTCCGGGAGGACGACGAATGGCGGGCGGGCCACGCGCCCGACGCCGTACACATCCCGCTCGGGACCCTGGGCGAGCGCGCGGGCGAGGTCCCCAAGGACCAGAAGGTGTACGTCATCTGCCGCTCGGGCGGGCGTTCCGGCCAGGCGACCATGGCGCTCAACCAGGCCGGTTGGGACGCGGTGAACGTCGCGGGCGGGATGCAGGCCTGGGAGCACGCGGCGCGCGACATGAAGTCCGAGGACGAAGGGGAGCCCAGGGTCATCTGAGGACCGAATCCGGTCGGATTGTGCGAAGCCGCGCCACTCGGAGGCTTTCCAATGGCACTATGACGACGTGAGTTCCGAGCGCGCGCCCCTCAGCGCCGAAGCCGTGCTGGCCTCTTCAGCGGACGCGGTGATCGGTATCGACGACGAGCTCCGAGTGACCGTCTGGAACCCGGCGGCCGAGCGCATGTTCGGCTGGTACGCGGACGAGGTCCTCGGCGGCGAGCTGCCGATCATCCCCCGTGAACTGCGGCCCGAGTACGGCGCGGTGCTCGAACAGGTGCGCGCCGGAACCCCGTTGACGATCTTCACCCGCCGGCTCCGCAAGGACGGCGCCGCCGTCGACGTGCGGCTCAGCACCGGGGGTGTGTACGACGACGAAGGGCGGCACACCGGGTGGGTCCTCGTGCTCTACCCGGGTGACAAGGAGGTCCAGGCCCGCGCCTCCGCCATGGAGCGCGCCCGCCTGGTACGGCGGCTCACCGACGTGGTGGCCGACATCAACGCCGACCTCAGCCTCAAATCGGTCCTGGACCGCATCACCAGCAGCCTGACCGAACTCACCGGGGCTGACGCGGGCGGGTTCGTCCTGCTGAACGAGAACCGTGTCGAGCTCGTCAGCCTCACCCACCTGTCGGAGAGGCTGCACGGGGTGAGCGCGCCGCTGGAGACGAGCCTGTTCGGTGAGCTCCTGCGCAGCGGCAAATCCGTCCTGCTGGCCAACAGCGACACCCGCAGCCTGGAGGACCTGGTCTGGGCCGACCTGCCCGGCCTGCACACCATCGCCCTGTGCGTGTCCAACGTGCACGGCCGCCCCTACGGTGCCCTGTACGCGCTGTACAGCCAGCGCAAGGTCGGGCACGTGGAACTGGAGCTGCTGGAACTCCTCGCCGAGCACGCCGGGGTGGCGATCGGCAACGCCAAGGCCTACGAGGAGCTCAAACTCCAGCGGGCCCGGGAACAGGCGGTCTCGGACTCCAGCGCGGACGGGATCGCCGTACTGGACTCCAGCGGCAAGGTGCGCAAGTGGAACCGGTCCGCCGCGGAGCTGACCGGCTACTCCTCCGAGCAGATGGTGGGGCAGCATCCGCCCTTCCCGATCCCGGCCGCGCACGGCGACCCGGTCAAGCACCGGAACCGGGGCGGCCGCTGGCTGGAGATCCTCATGGCGCGGATCCCCAGCACCGACGAGTGGGTCGTGGACTTCCGTGACATCACCGCCCAGAAGGCCTTGGAGGAGGAACGGGAGTTCTTCCTGGCCAGCACCGGGCACGAGCTGAGGACCCCGGTCACCGTGATCCAGGGGTACGCGGCCCTGCTCTCCCGCAAGGGCGAGCGCCTGGGGGCGGCCGGCCGCCAGGAGGCGAGCGAGATCATCCTGGACCGGGCCCGAGCGCTGGCCAAGCTCGTGGAACGCCTCCGGTTGGGCTCTGACGTGGCCAGCGGCGAGATGACCGTCGACAGGGTGCCCTTCGACCTCGTGGAACTGCTCGGGCAGTCGGTGGCGGCCTTCAGGCCACTGGCCGAGAGTCAGGAACTGGCACTCGATTCCGGTGGAACCATGTGGACGGTCGGGGACCCGCTGGTCACCGGGATGGTCATGGACCAGCTGCTGGAGAACGCCTTGAAGTTCTCCCCCAGCGGCGGCACGGTGCGGGTCGGTGTGGAGGAAGAGGAAGGCGAGGACACCGTCACGATCCACGTCGACGACGAGGGGATCGGGATCGACGAGGGTGATGAGGAGCGGATCTTCGAACGGTTCTTCCAGAGCGGCGAGCGCGGCGACCGGAGGGGTTACAGCGGCCTCGGGATCGGCCTCTACATCGTCCGCCAGCTGGTGCGGGAGCAGGGCGGGGAGGTGACCGCGCAGCGCTTGGCGGACGGTACCCGGATGCGGGTCACCCTGCCCAGGCACCGGGGAGAGGAGCCGGAGCTCGGCCCCGTCGTGTCCGAAACCCCGACGGGCACGGCGAACGCGGAGGTTTCGCCGGCCAAGTCGTAGAACGGACACAGTCCTTCACAGTGGCAACAAAAAACTCTTCTGCCTCCGAATCCCTACCAGTCCGGTGATCCGCGCGTCGGCGGCGGGTTTCGCCACTGTGGATTCACCTCGGGGTGGGTTTCCCCTGCCGGGGATCGGGGCATTTCCACCCCTGGTGGAATTCGCTGGCACACTTCGGGCGGGTTCCGGGCTGACCGAGAAGCACGAACGCGCAGGGAAGAAAGCCGTGTCAGGAGACAACGACGCACACGACGACGGGGCCCCCGGGAACCCGCTGCAGGTCGAGCGGAGCGTCGTGCTTCCCTACGTCCCCGAGAGCGTCACCGGAGCCAGACAGGGATTGTGCGCGGACCTGCGCTCCCTGGAGATCTGCCCCGGCCGGGTCGATGACGCGGCCCTCGTCCTGAGTGAGTTGGTCAGCAACGCCCTCAGACACGCGAGCCCCCTCCCCGAACACACCGTCGGAGTGTCCTGGCGCGTGGAGGTGAACCAGAGCGCTCCTGCTGGAGGCTGGTTGGAGATCGCCGTGCGGGACGGAGGTGCCAGCACCATGCCGAGGGTGGCCCGGCCCTCCCTGTCCGGTCTGGGCGGAAGGGGCCTGGGCATCGTGCAGACGCTGGCGGGGCGCTGGGGTACCGAGATGGACGCGACCACGACCACGGTCTGGGCGGTGCTCGAGCTCGCCGAGGGCGACGTATCCCCCGGACCCGGTGGCGTCGTCACCGACCTGCCCGTCCCCTTCACGGACTCCGGCGGCACTCTCGGGAGCACGGCCGACGCCGTCGGACTCGACCTCCGGTCGCGGGAGAACGAACCCGCCTGACAGCGGGCGAAGGCGTCCGGGCAACCGGCGAAGGCCCTACGGCAACCGGAGAGTGCCCCGGGTCGGTCGGCCAAGCCCCGGGCCGTCTCGTCGCGGGCGGCGGGCACGGATGAACGTGACCGATGTCGCGAAACACCGCCAACGAGGTGGCTTGGCCCTGGTCGGGACGCTACAGTCACGACTGTGGAGTTGAAGATATCAAGCCGATCTCAGGACGACCTCGCGGTGGTAACCGTGGGCGGTGAGATCGACCTGTACACGGCACCCCAGTTGCGCAACGAGCTCGTCGAAACCCTTGAGGAAGGGGTGCGGCGGCTGGTCATCGACATGTCACGGGCGGAGTTCTGTGACTCGACCGGGATCAGCGTCCTGCTCTCCGCGATGAAACGCTCCCGGGACAAGGGCGGTGATCTGGAGCTTGTGGCGCCCAAACCGGCGATCATGAAGGTCCTCCAGGTGACCGGGTTGGACGAGGTCTTCACCATCCACTCCGACGTCGACGCGTTGCCGGTGGCCGCGGGGACCGGCAAAGTCCAGTAGCCGAGTGGCCGAGGCGAGTCGAGGGCCCGACGGGCCGTCGGGCGCGGGGGTCGCCGTGGTGATCCCCGCCAAGAACGAGGCCGAACGCATCGGCCCCACCGTCTCCGCCGCGCGCACACTTCCCGGGGTGGACCTGCTCTTCGTGGTCGACGACGGGTCCACCGACCGCACCGCAGGTGTCGCCACGGACGCTGGGGCCCGGGTTCTGCGGCACCGGCGCAACAAGGGCAAGGGCGCGGCCATGCAGACGGGCGCCGAGGTGGTCCGGCTCATCGAGCAGGACGAGGCGAGGGACGGCCTCGTGCGCGACCCGCGCCACCTCCTCTTCCTCGACGGCGACCTGGGCGCCACGGCCAAGGGTGGCGCACCCCTGGTGGAGCCGGTTCTCGAGGGTTCAGCGGACATGACCATCGCCCTGTTCCCCGCCACCCGTATGCGCTTGGGCGGGCACGGTTTCGTGGTCCGCCTCGCCCGCGACGGTGTCCGCCGGACCACCGGGTGGGAACCCGAGCAGCCGCTCAACGGCCAGCGGTGCCTGACCAGGGCCGCCTTCGACGCCGCCGGCCCCCTCGCCTCCGGGTTCGGCGTGGAGACCGGGCTGACCATCGACGTGCTGCGCGAGGGCTTCCGCGTGGTCGAGGTCGAGGTGCCGATGGAGCACCGGGCCACCGGGACTGACATGCGGGCCCACATGCACCGGACCCACCAGTTCGTGGACGTGGCGCGGGCCCTCGCCGTCCGGCGGCTGAGGCCGACCCTGCGCCGGGCTTGAAGCGGGCATGGTCCACCGTCCCCGCGCCGCCCATCATGATGTCTCGCGAAAAATCGGGCACATTAGTCGCAAAAATCGCTAAGAGCGACCCCATGGGTGCGTTCTGTAGCGATACGCTCGCGCTGTGTTCACTACACTCATGGCTTCCATCGCTCTGCTCGCGGCACTGGGCGGGCTGGCCCTCGGTGTGTACTCGCTGATTCGGACCCGGGAGGTCCGGGGCGACTACCAGGTCCTCGCCCAGCGGGCGCTGGCGGTCAACGCCGCCGGTTCCGACCCGCGTGCCATCCGCGACGTCTCCGTTCTGCACTACGACGCCCTGGAGGAGATGTCGGGCGCGCGCTCCTTCTCCTTGGCCATGCTCAACAGCTGTGGAGACGGTGTGGTCGTCACGTCCATCAACGGGCGGACCGAGACGCGCACCTACGCCAAGGCCGTCGTCCGCGGCGAGGCCGACAGTCTGCTCAGTCCGGAGGAGTACCGCGTGATCCGCTCCGCCCGGCTGGGCGACGGGATCGGGTCCGCGCTGCCCGGACCCGACGGCACCGAACCGGACGGCGAGGCGGCCGACGGCCCGGACCAGGGGCCCGAGGCGATGGTCACAGTGGTCGCCGGGCCGGACCAGAACGAGCCCAACCTAGACCAAGAACAGGACCAGGACGAGCCGAAGCAGGACGAACAGGACAGCGCGCACGCAGACCAGCACGCCCGCCGCGCCGGGGGCGTATAGCCTGAACAGCATGCCCAACCGTTACGCCTACCTCGGCCCCGAGGGCACCTTCACCGAAGCGGCCCTGCACGACCTGCGTCCCGGCGCGGACGACGAGTCCCGCGTCCCGTGCGACGGGGTGGTGTCGGTCTTCGACGCCGTGCGTTCCGGGGCGGTCGACGGCGGGGTCGTCCCGCTGGAGAACTCCGTGGAGGGCGGCGTCACCACCACGATCGCCGAACTCATCAACGGTGAACCCCTCCTCATCACCGGCGAGACCGCCGTCCCGGTCGAGTTCGCGCTGTTCGCGCGGCCCGGCACCGTGCTGGAGGACGTCAAGCGGGTGGCCACCCACCCCCACGCCCTCGCGCAGTGCCGGGGCTGGCTATCGGCCCACCTCCCCGACGCCGACACCCACACCGTCTCCTCCACGGCCGCCGCCGCGCGCGCCGTGTCCGAACCCGGCTCGTCCTACGACGCCGCCATCTGCGCCGTCATCGCGGGGGAGCGCTACGGGCTGCACGCCCTGGCCAACGGGGTGGGCGACCGCTCCGACGCCGCCACCCGGTTCATCTACCTCTCGAAGGCCGGCTCCCTCCCCGAGCCCACCGGCTCCGACCGGACCTCCCTGGTCGCCTTCATCGCCGACGACCACCCCGGTGCGCTCATCGAGGTGCTCAACCAGTTCGCGGTCCGCGGAGTCAACCTCACCCGGCTGGAGTCGCGCCCCACCGGCGACGGACTCGGGAGCTACTGCTTCTGCATCGACGCCGAGGGCCACGTCGCCGAAGCGCGCGTGGGCGAGGCGCTGATGGGTATCCGCCGGGTCTGCCGCGACGTGCGGTTCCTCGGCAGCTATCCGCACCGGGGCCGCCCCACGGAGATCGACCCAGCACTGCGGCCGCGCTCCGCCACCGACGCGGACTTCGCCGAGGCCGAGCTCTGGCTCGCCCGCATCCGCGCCGGCGAGGCCAACTGACCCGGCCCGCCGCGGTCCTTGCCGTCCCCGACGGCGGCCCACTCCCGACGGGCGCCCCTCGGTCCCCCGCGGTCCGCCCCGGCTCCGCGCGGTCAGGCGCCTCCCGAGGGCTCCGCCTCCTCCTCGAACATCCACTCCTCCGCCGCGGCCCGGCGCAGTTCCAGGTACAGCGCCAGCCGCAGCGCCGTGTCCTCCGGGCGCGCGTCGTCGAGTGCCTCCAGGGCTTCGGTGAGCTCCTCGGTGGTCATCTCACCCAGCGGTTTCACGACTACTCCCCACGTTCGGCGTTGCGTCGGGAGGCGCGCCGCCCGACCGGCCCTGTCAGTGGGAAGACGAGGCCGGGGGGCGTTCATGACGTGAGTCTCCGCAAAAGATGCGGGTCCATGCGGGGGCGGACGGTAACCTGCAAGCGTGATCGACCTTCGCGCTCTTCGAGAAGACCCCGACCGACTCCGTGCATCGCAGCGGGCCCGCGGTGAGGACCCCTCCGTGGCCGACCGGCTGCTCGAACTGGACGCCGGCCGCCGTGCCGCGCTGACCCGGTTCGAGACCCTGCGCGCCGAGCAGAAGAGCGTCGGCAAGTCCGTCTCCAAGGCCTCCCCGGAGGAGCGCGAGGAGCTCCTCACCCGGGCCAAGGCGCTCTCCGCCGAGGTCAAGGAGGCCGAGGCCGAAGCGGGCCGGCTCGGCGACGAGTTCGACGCCGCGCTGGCGCGCGTGCCCAACCTCGTCGAGGAGGGTGCGCCCGAGGGCGGCGTCGACGACTTCGTCGTCCTCGAGACCGTCGGTGAGCCCCGCACCTTCGACTTCACCCCGCGCGACCACCTGGAGCTGGGCGAGATGCTCGGCGCCATCGACATGGAGCGCGGCGCCAAGGTCTCCGGGGCGCGGTTCTACTTCCTCACGGGCGTGGGCGCCCAGCTGGAGCTGGCCCTGCTCAACATGGCGATGAACCAGGCCGCCGGGGCCGGGTTCACCCCGATGATCCCGCCGGTCCTGGTCAAGCCCGAGACCATGGAGGGCACCGGGTTCCTCGGTGAGCACTCCGACGAGGTCTACAACCTCCCCGCCGACGACCTCTACCTGGTGGGCACCTCCGAGGTGGCGCTGGCCGGGTACCACGCCGGGGAGATCCTGCCCGCCGACGCGCTGCCCAACCGGTACGTGGGCTGGTCCTCCTGCTTCCGCCGCGAGGCGGGTTCCTACGGCAAGGACACCCGCGGGATCATCCGGGTCCACCAGTTCAACAAGGTGGAGATGTTCGTCTACTCGACGCCGGAGCAGGCGCACGAGGAGCACCAGCGGCTCCTCGCCTGGGAGCGCGAGATGCTCGACAAGCTCGAACTGCCCTACCGCGTGGTGGACATCGCCGGGGGCGACCTCGGTACCAGCGCGGCCCGCAAGTTCGACTGCGAGGCCTGGGTGCCCACCCAGGACACCTACCGTGAGCTCACCTCGACGTCGAACTGCACCGAGTTCCAGGCGCGCCGCCTCAACGTGCGCTACCGGGACGCCGAGGGCAAGCCGCGCTTCGCCGCCACCCTGAACGGCACCCTCGCCACCACCCGCTGGATCGTCGCGATCCTGGAGAACCACCAGCTGGAGGACGGTTCGGTGGTCGTTCCCGAGGCGCTCCGCCCGTACCTGGGCAAGGACGTCCTCGAGCCGGTCCAGGCGCCCAAGGGCGGCAAGGGCGGCAGCGGCCAGAAGCAGTAGGGCCCTCGGAAGCAGTAGGGCCTTCGGCCGGCAGAACCGCCGGCGGGGCAGACCAGCCCGCCCGGACGCGAAAACGGAGCCCGACCCACGCGCGTGGGTCGGGCTCCGTTCCTGTGCGCTGGACCAACCAGTTACAGGTAGGGGCCCGAACTCATGGGCGAGGACCCCTCGGCGCCCTTGCCCTGGCCCTGGCCTCCGTCCTGGAGGTCGGAGAGCCCCGGCGGGAGCGCCTGGCGCATGTTCTCCAGCTGGGCGCGGGCCGCCATCTGCTGCGCGAACAGCGTGGTCTGGATGCCGTGGAAGAGACCCTCCAACCAGCCCACCAGCTGGGCCTGGGCGATCCGCAGCTCGGCGTCGCTGGGCGCCGAACCGTCGGCGAAGGGCAGGGTCAGCCGCTCCAGTTCCTCGATGAGCTCGGGCGCGAGCCCGTCCTCCAGCTCCTTGATCGAGGAGGTGTGGATCTCCTTCAACCGGGTGCGGCTGGCCTCGTCCAGCGGAGCCGCCTTCACCTCGTCCAGCAGCTGCCGGATCATGCTGCCGATCCGCATGACCTTGGCGGGCTGCTCCACCATGTCGGCGAGCGTCCTCGGCTCCCCCGACCCCTCTTCGGCCCCGTCTGCGCCGTGCTCGTCGGCACCCACGACCAAGACCTGGGGCTGCTCCTTCTGGTTGTCTGCGTTGCTCATCGATCCCCTATCCGGCTGTGTTCGGCACGCTGTCAACGGGTGAGAACGATCTTTCCGGTGTGCGCGCTCGACTCCATGACGCGATGCGCCTCCGCCGCGTCCCCCAGGGGTACCGTGCGGTCCACGACGGGGCGGATGGTTCCTTCCTCAACCAACGGCCAAACCTGCTCGAGTACTCCCGAGACGATGGCGGCCTTTTCCGCGGCGGGTCGGGAGCGCAGCGTGGTCGCCTGGACGGAGAGCCGCTTGACCAGCATGCGGCCCAGGTTGATGTCGGACTGGCGTCCGCCCATCAGGCCGATGATCACGAGCCGGCCGTCGGTGTTCAGCGAACGCAGGTTCGCGTCCAGGTAGGAGCCGCCCATGATGTCCAGGATCAGGTCGGCACCGCCCTCGGCGCGCACGCGTTCGGTGAAGTCCTCGTCCCGGTAGTTCACGGTGATCGCGGCGCCCAGCTCACGGCAGCGCTCCAGCTTCTCCTCGCTGCCTGCGGTGACCGCCACGCGCGCGCCCAGGGCACGGGCGAACTGGATGGCGAACGTACCGATCCCGCTGCCGCCTCCGTGCAGCAGGACGGTCTGTCCGGCGCGCAGGCCGCCCACCATGACCAGGTTGGACCACACGGTACAGGCGACCTCGGGTAGGGCGGCGGCCGTCTCCAGGCCGACCCCGGAGGGGACCGGGAGGAGCTGGCCCACGGGCACGGCGACCCGTTCGGCGTAACCCCCGCCGGTCAGCAGGGCGCAGACCCGGTCCCCTACGGACCATCCCGAGCCTTCGGTGCCGGGACCCAGTTCCGCTACGGTTCCCGAGCACTCCAGGCCCGGGTACTCGGAGGCGCCGGGCGGCGGTGGGTAGTTTCCTTGACGTTGGGCCACATCGGCCCGGTTGACGGCGCTGGCTGCCACGTCCACCAGGACCTCGCCCTCTTGGAGGACGGGGTCGGGGACCTCGGACCAGGCGAGGACCTCGGGTCCGCCCGGTTCGGTGATTCGGATCGCGTGCATGTGGCTGACAGTACCCACGGTGGGCGGGCGGGGCTACGTCCCCGGATCGCTCTGTTCAGCAGGCCTTCGATGATGCTTTGCTGTGCTTGTGGGGGTAAGAGAACACTCGAGGGACGATCCCGACACCTCCTCGGGGACGTCCTACCTCCACGAAACGCCCCCTCGACGCAGGAGAGCCCCGGTGGCACAGCACGAACAGAACGGGTCAGGCACTGAGTCGGAGTCGCGGGACCGGGAGTCGATCTGGCGGCCGACGGACGACTCCGAGGAGTTCGGCGAGTCCGCGACCGAGGACACGTCGGGCCCGGCGGCCTCCTCCCCCACCCCCAGGGAACAGTGGTTCGGCGGTTTCGAGGGCGCGGCACCCCCGCCGCCCCCCTACGCACGGCTTCCCGAGGACACACCGCCCCCGTTGCCGGGTACCGCCTTCCAGGGGCCGGCCCCCGACGAGGAAGAGGGAGGCCTGGACGACGAGGACACCCTCGACGACCCCGAGGAGATGCGCAGCAGCACGGTTCGCCTGATGCCGGGGCCCCGAAGCCGCCCTTGGCCGCCGGAGCCGCCGAACTCGCAGCCGTGGCGTGAGGAGCGCCGACCGCAGCGCCCCGCCCGCCCCGGCGGAGAGGACCCGGACCCCTTGGGGCCTCGGAAGCTGCGCAAGGACCCGGAGGTCCCCGAACCCGAGCAGCTGCCGCCGTTGGAGGCCGACCGTGCGGAGCGCACCGAACGCCTGGGCCCGCCGTCTCCCCCGGTCGCACGCTCCGCGCCAGCTCCCGCCGACGAGGACGAGGACACGGACTTCCTCGGATCGCCGAGCCCTTGGAGCAGCGGCCGCCGGGACACCGGTTCCGACGGCACGCTTCCCGCGGAGCGGACCGAACCGCCCGCCGCGTCGAGCCCACCACCCGAGGCGAGCCCGCCCGCCGCCCCGAGCCCGCCGTCGTCCCTGACCGGTCCGCGCGACCCCGGACCCGCCCCCTCGCCGCGGACCGCTACCGGGGCCGCGCCGACCCGTCGACCCGAGCAGGAGCACGGGGAGACCTCCGACTCGCTCAACGCGGCGACCCTGGTCCGCAACCGCCGTCACGGACCGAGCACCGGATGGCGCAAGGCCGTGCACGCCGCCAGCCTCGGACTGATCAACCCGGGCGAGTCCGCGAAGGTGCTGCGCCAGCGCGAGCTCGTGGCCCGGGCCTGCACCCCGGTCGCGCAGGGACACCACCGCGTGGCGGTGCTCAGCCTCAAGGGCGGGGTGGGCAAGACCACCACCACGGTCGCCCTGGGCGCCACCCTGGCCTCCCTGCGCGGTGACCGGGTCCTCGCGGTCGACGCCAACCCGGACCGGGGCACGCTTTCGGACAAGGTGCGCCTGGAGACCGCCGCGACCATCCGGGACCTGCTCAACGAGCGCCACCTGGTGTCGCGCTACGCGGACATCCGCGGGTTCACCTCGCAGGCCCCCAGCCGCCTGGAGATCCTCGCCTCCGACCGGGACCCCGCGGTCTCGGAGGCCTTCAGCGACGCGGACTACCGCGAGGTCGCCCGGATCGTCGAGCACTTCTACTCGATCTGCATCACCGACTGCGGAACGGGCCTGCTGCACGCGGCCATGCGCGGCGTTCTCGGACTCGCCGACCAGGTGGTGCTGGTGAGCTCGGCCTCCGTGGACGGGGCGCGCAGCGCGAGCGCCACCCTCGACTGGTTGGAGGCACACGGGCACGGAAACCTGGTGCAGAGCGCCGTGGTGGTGCTGTCCATGGTGCGCTCCAACAGTAAGAGCAGTGTGGACCTCAACCGGTTGGAGGAGCACTTCTCCGGACGCTGCCGCTCCGTGGTGCGGGTGCCTTGGGACGGACACCTGGAGGAGGGTGCCGAGGTGGACCTGGACCAGCTCGCGCCCGCCACCAAGGACTCCTACCTGCAGCTGGCCGCGGGTGTGGGAGAGGCGTTCGCACGCTAGGGCAAGCAGGGAGGACGGGGAGAGAGTGGCCGAAGGCTTGTGGAAGAGGGTGGTCCGGGGGATCCGAGGAATCCGCGGGAGGGGCCGATTACGCGCGGCACCGTCCGACTCTGGCTTCTCGCCGCCCGATCCCGACAATGGAGGGGAGGGGGAAGGGGAGGACATGAACGCACAGGAACGCCCGCCGACGGTCATCGCGGGGGTGGACGGCTCACCCGCCGCCCGCGCGGCCCTGGCCTGGGCGACGGCGGCGGCAGCGAGGCGCAGCGAGCAGCTCCGGATCGTCCACGGCCTCGGTACGCCGACGGTGACGGGAACCTTCTCCAACACGAAGTCGGGGCGGTACAAGGCCGGCGAGGCGGCCAGGGAGGCCGGGCACGCACTGCTCACCGAGAGCGCCGAGTACGCGCGCGAGGCGCAGCCCGGCCTGGACGTGGCCACGGCGCTGGCCCAGGAGGACGCGCCGGCGGTCCTGCTCAACGAGGCCGGACACCGGGACATCATCGTCGTCGGTTCCCGGGGCCTGGGCGCGGTACGGGCGATCATGCTCGGTTCGGTGAGTGTGCGTGCCTCGTCGCACGCGCCCTGCCCGGTGGTCGTCGTGCCGGAGGGAGAGCGGGGTCGGCACGAGGGGCGGGTGGTCGTCGGCGTGGACGGCTCCGACTCCTCGCGCAGGGCCCTGCGTTTCGCCTTGGAACACGCGCTGGCCACCGACTCCGAGGTGGTGGTCGTCAACAGCTGGGAGGTACCGCTGCCGCAGGATGCGGCGTCGCTGGCGGCCGACGCCCAGTCGCTGCACGAGGAAGTCTTCGACCGCCAGTCCGAGGAGGTCGTCGCCGGTGTGCTGGCCGAAGTGATCGACGACCGGACCGAGAACCTGGACATCAGCGCCGTCCGGATGCAGGCGGACCCCGTCGAGGCCCTGCTGAAGGCCGGGGAGGACGCCGACCTCATCGTGGTGGGTTCCCGCGGGCGCGGCGGTGTCCGGGGCCTGGTGATGGGTTCGGTCAGCCAGGGCGTCCTGCACCACGCGAAGGGCGCGGTCGCCGTGCTGCCACCGCACGCCGACGAGACGGACTGAGGGACCAAGGTCGGGCGGTAAAGGGACCTTTTCTCCCGTGCCGTTGCCGCATGATCCGGCTCTACTCGGTGATGATGGTGGACAGCGCCAAGGGCGAAACGCCCTAAGGGGGAACTTATGGCTAAGAGCAATGAGCGTCCGGCCAAGGTAGTAGTGGGCGCGGACGGGTCCGACCACTCGCGTGCCGCACTGGAGTGGGCCGCGGCCGAGTCGGTGCGCCGGGGGGCTCCGCTCCATGTCGTGTACGCGCTGGGTATGCCGCTGATCGTGTCGGCCTACGGCGGACCTGAACGGTTCCAGCCCACCGACGAGATCTCGGGTCAGGCGACCGAGATCCTGGAGTCCGCCGTCGAGCTGATCCACGAGGCGGAGCCGTCGGTGGACGTCGAGACCTTCACGGCCCTGGAGGAGGCGCCGCTGGCGCTGATCCGGCAGAGCCATCCCGGTGACCTGATCGTGTTGGGTACGCGGGGTATGGGCACGGTGAAGTCGATGCTCGTGGGCTCGGTCAGCGTGCGCGTGTCCGCCCAGGCCCCGTGCCCGGTCGTGGTGGTCCCTTCGGACAACCAGGGCAAACCGGCCACCACCAAGCTCGACCGGATCGTCGTCGGTGTCGACGATTCCCCGACCGCCCGGAGGGCCCTGGGCCTGGCCGTGTCTATGGCGGCGGAGACCGACGCCGACCTCGTGGTGGTCAACAGCTGGGAGGTGCCGTACCCGTACGACCCGATAGCGATGACCGCCGCCGGCTACCAGCCGCAGGACGACGTGTTCGAGATGCAGTCCGAGAAGGTCGTCGCCGAACTCATCGCCGACGTCATGGACGACCAGCGCGAGGACATCAACGTCGAGGTCAGCGTGGTGCGGACCCAGGCCAGCCCGGTAGACGCCCTCCTGGAGGCCGCGAAGGAGGCCGACGCCATCGTCGTGGGCTCCCGGGGCCGGGGCACCGTGCGGGGCCTGCTGCTTGGTTCGGTGAGCCAGGGGGTCCTGCACCGCTCGCACATCCCGGTGGTGGTCCTCCCCAAGCACGCCGACGAGGAGAACTAGCTGCCCGTGCCGAAGGGGCCCGGCCGGGAGGGAGCTCCGGCCGGGCCCCTTCCGCGAGCCCGGTTCAGCCTGCTCCGGTGGCCCACAGCTTTCCGTCAGGGGCGTCGCTGGCGTAGCCGTATATCGGGAGCTAGGAGAGTGTCACATGGCGGGGCGCGCCCGCTGCCCGGGGGTTCCACCCCTCATGCAGAGCTTGTCGGACGGCAGCGGCGACCACGCCCGGTGTGACGGGAGCAACGGGGCCGAGCCCCAGCCAGTTGTCAGGGCGAAGACGACCGGTATCCACCACGAGCACCTGCCCATGGGATTCCGCGAGCTCGACGGCGAAGGTCATGGACGACTGGCCCAGGCCCTGCCCGTATGTCGGTCGGCGGCGTGTACGCCAACGGTAGACCTCGCCGTCCACGGTGATACGCCGGGATCCCCTACGCACCAAGGCCATACATGCACCTCCATGGCTCGTGAGGCAGTCTCCCCTCCCACCACCGGGCGGGGCAAGCGCCTGCGGAGCCTTGGCGGCGGTAGAACCCACTGCATGACGAAGGCCGCCCACCGCTCCGGTGGGCGGCCTTCTCGCCGCGGAGGGTGTGGGATTTGAACCCACGAAGCCCCGTCAAGGACTTGGTGCTTTTCAAGAGCACTGCACTCGGCCGCTATGCGAACCCTCCTAGGGGAGAGTGACTCTCCGCCAGACATGGTAGCCCACGGCGGGGACGGGTTCGCGTGGATACCGGAGTTACCTCGTTGAAGGGCCGGTTGGGGTGGCGTTCGTTGGTTACTCGTGAGTAACCTTGGGGTATGGAGAAAATGGACGCCGAGACGGCGGAGATGGTCAAGTCCGGGTTCCTCGCCGCGGTTCCCTTCGCGCGGACCCTGGGAGTGACCTTCAGCGAGCTGGACCACGGGCGTGCCGTCATGCGCCTGCCCGACAACGCAGAGCACCACAACCACGTCGGCGGCCCGCACGCGGGCGCCATGTTCACGCTGGCCGAGTCGGCTTCGGGCGCCATCGTGATCGGCACCTTCGGCGACCAGTTGGAGCGGGCCGTTCCGCTGGCCGTGAGCGCCGAGATCCGCTACCTCAAGCTCGCCATGGGCGACGTCACCGCGGACGCCACCCTGGGGCGCACGCGGGACGAGATCGTCGCTGAGCTGGACGAGGGCAAGCGCCCCGAGTTCCCCGTCGACATCGAGCTGCGCACCGACGACGGCACCGTCACCGGCAGGATGACCGTCGTCTGGACGCTGCGCCCCAACCGGAAGTAGCGCCGCCAGCCGGGTCGGCGCCCGGCGCACGGGCACCCCGCTCGGGCGTCCCCCCTCAACCGCCCCGGTCAGACACCCCTTCCGCCCGTCCGGCCGGGGCATTCCCCTGTCACAGGCCTTTTCACGGGGCCCACTCGGGGCCTGTCGATTGTCGGTACCGCTGGGTACGTTGACCTGGAAGCCAGTCGGTCGACCAGGAGGCAGTGCAGTGAAACTTCGAGTGGATCGCGACGCGTTCGCGGAGGCGGTCGCATGGACCGCTCGGGCCCTGCCCACCAGGCACGCGGTCCCCGTTCTCGCGGGGATGCGGATGGAGGTCTCCGCCGACGGCAGCGCGCTGCACCTGTCCGGATTCGACTACGAGGTCTCCACCAGGGCCTCCGTGGAGGTCCTGTCGGAGGAGCCCGGGGCGGCACTGGTGCCCGGGCGGCTGCTCGCCGAGATCGTGAACAACCTCCCCACCGGCACGGTGTCCATCGAGACCGACGGCCCCAAGGTCCTGGTCAGCGGCGGGGCCGCCAAGTTCACCCTGATCACCATGCCGCTGGAGGATTATCCCAGCCTGCCCGGCATGCCGGGCAGGATCGGCTCGGTGTCGTCCGACGCCCTCACCACTGCCGTGCGCCAGGTGACCCCCGCGGCCAGCCGGGACGACACGCTGCCGATGCTCACCGGTGCCTACCTGGACTTCTCCGGGGACACCCTGCGGGTGGTGGCCACCGACCGGTACCGGATCGCGGTGCGCGAGCTCTGGTGGCAGCCGGAGGACCCGGGGATCGACCTGTCCGCGCTCGTGCCCGCCCGCACCCTGTCCAACACGGTCCGAGGGCTGATCAACCAGAGCAACGTGGACATCGCCCTGTCCACCGTCCAGGTGGGTGAGGGGGTCAGCCTCTCGCCGGGCGAGGGCATGATCGGCTTCGAGAACGGTGAGCGCCGGAGCACCACCCGGCTGATCGACAGTGACTTCGTCAAGTACGACGCCTGGTTCCCCACAGAGTTCTCCGGACGGGCCGAGGTCGCCGTCGCGCCGCTGCTGGAGGCCGTGAAACGGGTCGCCCTGGTGGCGGACCGAAACACCCCGCTGCGGCTCGCTTTCACGGAGGGTGAGGTCGTTCTGGAAGCGGGTTCGGGCGAGGACGCGCAGGCCGTGGAGGCCATCGAGGTGGGGTACGAGGGGGAGCCGATCAAGCTGGCCTTCAAGCCCGACTACCTGGTCGACGGGCTCAACGGTGCGGGGAGCGGTACGGCCTACCTGAACTTCACCGAGCCCACGAAACCCGCGGTGTTCACCGATGTTCCGGCGAAGGAGGGCGAGGACCCGGTATTCCGCTACCTTGTCCAGCCGTTGCGTATTACTTGACCAGCGGTTTTCCCGTTCTTGGGAACGTTGCCCACAGGGCTGTCCACAAGTTATCCACAGGCTGTTCGCAAGCCTGTGGATAACCCGGGGTGATCGGCCCTCCCAGAGGTCCGAACTGCCCGTCGAATCGACCCGAATTTCCGCTGTGACAAGGGAAAACGGTGTTGACTCGGAAACTGTGCACAGCCTGTGGACAACTCCGCGCGCAGAGCTATTCGCCGTCGGCCAGAGAGGACGCCCGACCAGTGGTCACGGGGGTGTCCAGACCGAGCTCAGCCTGCCGCCCGCGGCGGTAGCCAGCGCGGTATCCGGCGGCGCTGTGCGTGCGCTCGGGCCGGTGTTTGCGCAACTGTGGGAACTGCTTGTGGAACTCTTCGGTCACCCGGTGGACATCGTCCTTGAGTACCAACTCCGCGCCGCGTGCGGAACCCTTCTCGCCATCACCCTGAGTGACGCCCGATTCCCCGTCCGGGGAAGCCATTTCCTGAAGGCGCGCCCGGAAGTCGCGAATGCGTTCGGCCACCGCCTGACCGTAGGCGCGCACGAACGAACGGTAGTAACGCTTGCGTTCGGTCTCCAGGGCGGAGCGGGTGTAGTTGCGCAGTTCCCGGATATCGGCCACGTGGGCGGAACTCATGAACTTCGCCGAGGCCTCCATCTGCATGGAGATCGACGGCATCAGCATGCGCAGCGCGTCCAGTGCGTCGATGGTTCCCACCAGGATGATGGTGCGCTCGGTGTTCTCGGAGTTGTTTCCCCGGACCGCCGACTGGCACCCGTAGGCGGCGGCGATGTCGGCCAGCGCCCGGACCCGGGCCTTCCCGTGGCCGCCCACCCCCGAAACGGTGTAGTCCATGCGGCTGATCGCGTCCGGTTCCTCGCCTCTTTCGGCGCGGGCCTCAGCCTCGGCGATCGCGTGGCGGGTCATCAGCTCAGCGGCCTTGGCGGTGAACGCCTGGCTCTCGGCATCAGTAACCGCGGGGTCCTCCGCCATGCGAAGGAGCCCGCGGACCCGCTCGACCATCTTCTGACGAGCAGCTTCAGTCATCGGCGCCGGTTGTCTCCCGTAGGTGAGGTGTGGTCCGTCCATCCGCTCCAAGGCGGAAAACATCGAGCCTAAGCCCTCTTGTTCCCCACCACCATCACGGTGGCGCCGATCACCAACCGAATCCCTTAGCTCTTGTTTCCGGCGACCATCGCGATGACACCGATGATGACCCAGAGGGCCAGACCCACCCACAGGCCGGTGAAGGCCGCCGTGAACAGGCCGCCGAAGATCGCGAAGCTGCCGACCACCGAGGCGATGTAGCTCACCACGGCGGCGCCGCCGCCACCGAGCAGTGCCGGTGCGGACGCGTAACGGAACGGGTAGTTGGCGGCCCACCGGCGGCCCCGGCGGTCACCCTTGCTGCTCAGCACCCCGCCGATCCCGCCGATCAGGGCGAAGAAGAAGATGCCGGTGGTCACCGCGCCGGGGATCCCGGCCATGCCGAAGTTGGTCAGGAAGGAGAGGGCGCCGGCGACCGAACCGCCGACGATGGATGCCCCCCACGGCCAGATCATCGTCGCCGAGGCGACGGGAGTGAATGCGTTACCGCGCTCCAGCGTCATGTTCACAGCTCCAGTCGAATCGCGTGGCGCCCACTCATCGCAGGGCCGTTCCCTTCAGCATGCAATGTCAGGGCTGTACACACATCAGGGCACGTCCCTGACTTACCCCCTAGGAGGGTCCCCGGCACCTGGCATCGGGTACCGGTACGAACTATCCCAGAGGTGCGCACGTTGTCCCCCTCTGGTGTCAACGATCAACCGGCCTGGGAAGTGCCCCGGGTGTCGGGGTTCGCCGCATCCCCGGGGCCGACCGACGCGGAACGCAGCCCGGCGTACAGGTGCGGCCAGGCCGTGCGGAAGGCGGGGAGCAGGGGAAGCGCCTCGGCGGTGCTGGCCGGGACCCATCGGATCTCCTTGCTCTCCGCGTTGCCGGGGCGGAACGGGGCCAGGTTCGGGATCCGGAGCAGGAACGTGTCGTAGCGCCACACCGTCAGGTCCTGTTCGTGGCTGCCCAGGACGGTGTAGTCCCCGAGGTCGCCCGCGACCTCCTCGCGGAACTCGCGCACGGCGGCTTCCAGCGGGCTCTCGTCGCGGTTGCGGGCGCCGCCGGGGATGCCCCAGGTGCCGCCCATGTGGGTCCAGCCCGCCCGGTGCTGCAGCAGCACGTGACCGGAACCGGTCATGTCGGTGGCGTACAACAGCAGCCCGGCGGCACCGTACAGCCCCCACCTCTTGGAGCCGTCAGCCAGTTCCACCCAGCCGTTTCCGTCGCCCTCCTGCATCAAGCTCCTCCAACCTGAGCGGTTGCTCGCGTCCGGCGATCAAGGGTCCGGCCACCCGCCTGCCTGTGGACAACCGGAAAACGAGTGGGACATTCCCGCTAATCTCTTGAACCTATGGCCCGTATGACCTCTTCCGCAGCCTTCCTTCCCGTCTACGCGCTCGACCTCGCCCGACGCCACTGGGCTCCCCTGCTGTGCGTCTACACCGCCGGGATGCTCCTGCACACCCTGCTCATGCGCGGTCTGGTGGCTTTCATCGAAGTGAACCCGGCCCTTTCCCTCGCGGGGCTCGGGCTCACGCTGCTCGTCACGCTGGTCACCTTCGTCCTCATGTTCCAGCTGCTCAGGCCGGGGCTCCGGCTGGTCGACACCGAACTGGGGTCCGAGGTCGTCCGGCGGAACAGGCGGAGCGGGTTCGCGGAGGGCGAGCGCCGGGTGGTCGACGGGGTGGCGCTGGCCATCCTGCCGTTCCTGATCTTCTACGGGGCCTGGGGGCTGATCGAGGAGGAGTACAACACCTACAGCATCAGCCTGCTGAACACCGCGGGTGTGGAGGCCTTCGCGGCCCCGACCGAACTCACCTGGTTCGGACTGCCCTTGGTGATCGCGCTGCTCGCCTGGGGCCTGCGCCGCGTCTGCGGCCACTTCTACAACAGCGGCCGCAACCCGGTGCTGGGCATACTCACCGCGCTCTTCGAGGGCGTGTGGATGTTCATGGTGATCTTCTCGCTCGGTGCCATGGTCGGCCTCGCCCAGGACTGGATGTCGACGCGTGTCGCCTGGGTGGCGGTCGAGACCGCCTACACCAACGGCCTCGACGGGCTCGGTGACCTCGTCAACGTCCCCGAGTTCGCCGCCGGGGTGACCGCCGCGCTCGCGGCCGTGTGGACCGCGGTCAAGGAGGGCTTCCTCGGCCCGATGCTGTGGCTCACCATCACCGCCGTGGTCTACCGGGCCCAGATCGACGACCAGGAAGCGCTCTTCGACCAGCGCCGGCACGGACGCTTCGGGACCGCGGTGGCGGGAGCGGCGCGCCTGAGCAGACTGTTCGGCCGCAACGCCGCCTCCGGGCTCCGGGAGCAGTTCCTCCCCTGCGTGAACGCGGTCCGCTTCGTGTTCCGCTCCGGTCCGGTGTTCTACCTGTCCTTCTGCGTGTTCTTCGTGCTCCTGGACCTGGTCTTCAGCCTGTTGAACCGCGGCGTGTTCGTCCTGCTCGGACCCGGCCGGTTCCAGGGCGAGCTGTGGCCGTGGCTGCAGCCGGTCGACTTCGCCGTCGAGGCCCTGCACATGCTGATGCGCCTGTGCCTTCTGGCCGCGGCCTTCGAGATCGCGCTGCGCCGGGCGGAGGGGAACAGCACCGGCCGACGCGTGTGGCAGGTGGCCGGGCACGCCCTACGGCGGCCAGCGGCGGGCCAGCGCCGCCACCGGGGCTGAACGGGAAGGAGTCCGGGGATGTGTGACGGACGGCCGCGGAGGTGACGGACGGCCGCGGGGCGCCGCGGCCTGGCGGGGCCGTTCGCGGTGGCTCACTCCATGGGCTCGGCCTCGAAAAGCAGCGCTTCCGGGCTGGGCCCCTCCTCGCTGTCGGAGGTGGCCACGGTGACCTCGAAGCGCAGCTCCTCCGCCACGTCCTCGGGGACCAGGAACGACAGCACCAAGGTCTGTTCGGAGCCCGGTGCGATGGCCTGGCCCTCGCCGTCGGCACAACCGCCCATGGTCGAACCGGGGTCGTCGGCCAGGCTGCGCATGCTGTACTCGGGGACCGGTTCCCAGGAGCGGCCGTCCTCGTCCACCGCCTTGAAACGGCAGTACGACTGCAGCAGTGCGCTGGCGTCCTCGTCGTCGGGGGTGACGCGGAAGCCCGCGTCGACGAGCTCGACCCCGTCCGGCGGGGGCGGGTTGTCCTCCAGGTACCCGGTGAGGTAGCCGAGCATGTGCCACTCGCTTCCGGCGAGGGTGGCGGTCTCCTCCGACACGGGCTCGGCCTCCGGGGGGATGAGCCCGTGTTCCCGGCCCTCGTTGAGCTCGGTCCAGTAGGGCCAGCCGAGCATGACCGGCAGGAGCACCAGCAGAGCCGCCACGTACGGCAGGTGCAGGCGTTTCCACAGGGGGCGCGCGTGTCGGAGCCCGCTAGCGCTCGGGGGTTCGGTACGGCGCCGTCGTCCCCGGCCGGACCGGGTGGCCTCGGCGGCGGGGTGCTGGGGCTGCTGGTTCGGCGGCCGGTGCCAGTGCTGTCCGGGCGGTCCGTAGCCCTGTTGGCCAGGGGGCACCGGGGGTGCGGGAGGTCCCTGCGGTGGTTGCTGGGTCGGGCCCGGTTGCGGGTGGGCGGCCGGTGGCGGCCCTTGTGGCGGCCGGGGGTGGGAGGGCGGAGGACCCTGAGGCGGTTGCCAGGGAGCTTGTCCGGGGTGCCACCCCTGGGGCCGCGGCCCGTGGGGGTCATTCGGTCGCATGGGTGTCCTCCCCGGTCTGGATCTCCGGCGGGAGCAGGGCGACGGGCTCGTCGGAGGGTTCGGTTTCGGTCAGGCCCAAGTCAATCGAGGCCTGGGCGCCCAGACGGCCGTCGTAGCCCTCGGCGTGCGTCACCACCAGGGCGGGCTCGTCGATCTGCTCGACGGGGACCTCGAAGACGAAGGCGCCCTGCAGGGGGAGTCCGGGGGACAGGGACTCGCGGTCGAGGGTATCGGTGAACCAACCGCGTTCGAAGTAGGTGGTGCCGTCCGCCATCTGGAGCTCGGCGGGGAACGTGTCGATGGTGGTGTGTGCGGCCGTGAGACGCGCCCAGACGACTACCCAGGCGCCGTTGGCCTCCACCGTCTCGCCACCCTCGCCGAGGCCGCTGGGGACCGACAGGGAGCTGGTGAGGTCGACCTCGGCGACTTCGACGCTGAAATCGTCGGTGCTCACTGCCTCGTTCTCGTCACCGGAGGTGGTGATCGGCCCGACCGCGTCCTCATCGCTGACGATGAAGTACTGGAGGACGGGGATGAGGGCGATCATGGCCAGGCAGACCAGCACGGAGAGGGCTCGGTTCACGGTCCGGCCTCCTCGAGCGGCACGGAGACGGAACCCACGAGGCCGTCGTCGGCCACCCACAGGATGCCCCCGCCGCCGCGGGCCTCGATCCGTTCGACCTCGTGCACCGCCACCCGCACGTCGTCCACCTCGTCCGGTGCCATCCCGTCCGGCAGGGGCCAGGAGATGATCGCGTCCTCCTCGAACATGTGCGGCTGCAGGTGGGACACGTATCCCTCCGGCATGCGCTGGAAGAGGAGGTCGGGGTCCTCGAGGGCGTCGTCGGAGGGCCCGATGTGCGCCACGGCCGATTCGATCGCGTCGAAGGTCCCGACCGGCCGCTCGGACCCGTGCATCTCGATGTCCGCCCGGACCTGCAGGAAGTCGTCGGACTCGTCGGAGACCACCCGGGCCTCGTGCGGGGCGAGACGGATCAGGTCGTTGGCCAACTCGGTCCCGGCCGGTTCGGGATCGGCGAGCGCGTCGGCCTTCTCCAGCCCGCCGAACACGGCCACGACGAGCACACCGAGCGCCAAGACCGCACCGATCGCGGACAGGACCGCGGCGCGCGCTAGGGGACTCCCGAGGAGGGTGGGCCGATTGGGGACGTCGGCCTCGCTGACATGGTGAACCACGAGGCCGAAGTGTAGGCGGAAAGCGGGCGAAGCGGCCCGTGATCACCTCTGAAGACCGGCTGGTGGCCGGAAGAGGCCAGGTCAAATCTTATGGTTCGGCCGCGGCCCGCCCTTTCAAGGTCGATGATGTTCAGTGTGGGGCCGCCCGGGTAACTTCTAGGTGTTCGGTGGATGCTGCCCGTCGCGAGCGGCGCATCCAGTGGTGCTGGCACAAGGCCGAAGAAGGAGTTCCCCTACTGTGCACTGCCTCGCAAGCTCGGCAGCATCGCACAGCGGGGGCCCGCCCGGGTTTGGCTGTCGACTGAGAGATGCGCAGTGACAGTGCCGCTGGGGCGACGCGCAGCAGGGTAAGTGTCCGCTGAACACGCCCTAGTCCCGTACCCCGCTTCCGAAAGCGTTCAGGGCTTCCCCTTGTGCTCCGGAAACGGAGTCCCGAAGAACCGCTCGGGCGTGTTCGTGTAGTTACCTGAAGTGTTGGATGCGGACCGTGGTCGCCCCGATAAGGCCAGGAGTCAACAATGGGTAGCGGCGCTACGACCTTGGGTTTCATGGGGGTGCTGAAAGCCGGTTGAAAGCAGAGCGCAAGAGAATCTCTCTAGTGTGATGCACGTTCGACGCGATCGGTCTCCACGAGAGGACGGCTCGTGGTCCCATCCGGTCCGACGTTCGTTGGACACAAGCCACCCGTGGCGTAGCTGAGGCGGCCGCGCCGCGGGTGGCCGTTCCGCCGGAAGGCGGTGAGTCCTGATGATGCTTCGTAGACGACGTAGGGCTACATTGCGGCTCTACACGAGTGCTGTACGCAAAGGAGTTCGAGTGCCGAAGATGCTGACCGTGGACGAGCAGTTCGAGGCGATCATCGCCGGAGCCGAGATCACGGCGAAGATGAGCCCCCTGCGCGACCCCGACGGCGGCGAGCAGCCTGCCCCTTCCGAGGAGAAGCCCGCCGAGTCCGCTCCGGCTGAGGAGAAGTCCGGCGACGACAAGTGACTTCTCCGTAAGGTAGTCCAACGGTCACTCCGAGTGTCTCTATGGAGGGTGATGCTCGGAGCCGTTGGCATGCCATGATTCCACTTCACGGTCCATTCCCCTTGCTAGGGTGGCTGCTTGTGGAATTCGGAGTGCTTGGCCCCATCACCGTCTGGTCCGATGGCAGACCGATTCCGGTCGGCGGACCACGCCAGCGCTGTGTACTAGGTGCGCTATTGGTGCACCTAGGGCGGGAGGTCACCGTTGACCAGATCATCGGCTATCTCTGGAGTGATGATCCCCCGCGCACAGCGCGTTCGGTTATTCAGGTCCAAGTCTCGCACCTGCGCCGTATTATTCCAGGAAGTATCTCCACGACCCAGGGCGGTTACGTTCTGGATGTCGATCCGGAGAGCGTTGATCTGCACCGATTCCGCAGCCTAAGGAGGCGCGCGGCCGACAGTGATCCGGAAACCGCTGTCGAGCTGCTGGACCAGGCGCTGCGGTGCTGGCGTGGTGCCCCCTTCTCTGGGGTTGGTTCCGAATACCTTGACCACTCAGTTGTCACCCCTTTGGTCGAGGAACGCTGGTCCGCCGTCATCGCCTGGGCGTCGCATGCCATGGACCTTGGTCGTTACGGCGATGTGGCCTCAGTCCTGAGCCCGCTCGTCAGCGAGCAACCGTTCGGGGAGCGGTTGCACCATCTGCTCATCTCCGCGCAGTGGCGAAACAATGAGCGTGCCAGGGCGCTGGCCGTGTACGAGGAGTTCAGATCCAGACTCGCGGAGGAGCTCGGCGTCGACCCCGGGCCGGAGCTCGTCGGTCTGCACACCCGGATCCTCCAAGAGGACGCTGGGGAGATTTCGAGGGAGAACCCAGCCAGCGCGCCGCTGGCGGACTCCGCCGGTCCCTACCTGGTCCGCAATGACCTTCCCCGTGACCTGACCGACTTCACCGGCCGGCAGGAGCCGTTGGAGAAGCTGCAGGAACTGGCCTTCTCCGACGAGCAGCGGGCCAAGGTTTGTGTCATTACCGGGTCGGGTGGCGAGGGTAAGACCACGACTGCGGTTCGGTTCGGACACGAGTTCGCCAAGAAATACCCTGACGGCCAACTGTTCATCGACCTCTACGGATACACGTCGAACAAGGAGCCGCTCGACGCGGCCTCCGCACTCGGTGTCCTGCTGCGTGCCGTGGGGGTCGAGCCAAGGGCTGTACCCGAGTCCTTGGAGGAGCGGTCAGCACTGTGGCGAGCGACCCTTATGGGGCGCAAGGCACTCCTCATCCTGGACAACGCGGCGAGCTACGCTCAGGTGAGCCCGTTGTTGTTGTCCTCCCCCGGGTCGATCACCCTCATCACGACCCGCAATGAGTTGTCCGGGCTCAGTGGTGCCCGTTTCATCTCGCTCGGTATGTTCGATGAAAGGTCATCACTAGAACTCCTGGGGCGAGTTCTGGGAGATGAGAAAGTACGGAACGAACTTGGCCAGGCGCGCGAGATCACACGTATATGCGGTGGTCTTCCGCTCGCCTTGCGGGTGATCGCCGGTCGAATGCTCAGTCGCCCCAGGTGGTCGTTCGCACACGTGGCCAGGAGGCTCGGAGAGAGGGACCGAAAACTCCACGAACTGCGCGTCGAAGGCCAGAGCGTCGAGTTGGCTATCGATCTTTCCTTCCAGAGTCTCAACCCCGAACAGCGCCGGGCCTTTCTTCTGCTGGGCCTGATGATCGGGCACACCATCGACCTTGCCGGTGCCTCGTCCCTGCTTGGAACGTCGATGGAGGAGGCAGATGACACGCTCCAAGAGCTCGTCGGCGTCTGCCTGCTGGATGAACCGCAGGGGGACGTCTACGGTCTGCACGATCTGATCCGGGTTTTCGCGCATAAGCGTGCGGTCGAGGAGTTCGGGCACGACGAGTCCGCGAGGGCCAGGTCCCGCCTGGCGGAGTACTATCTGTCCACGGCTCAGCACGCCGCAGAGCTCCTAGGGCCGCGCGTACATGGTGACGACTCGGACAGTTTGAGCTCCAGGTACCGAACGGATATCTCCGGCGCCGAAGGCGCGGAGAAATGGTTCTCGCTGCATCAGGAAAATCTGACTGATGCGATCGAACACTTCGCTTCACACGACAACGGTGAACATGCGTGGCGCATGGCTGACGCCGTATGGCGCTTCTACGCACTGCGTGGCCAGATGGGACTTCTGGTCAGCTCGCAGGAGCGGGCGCTCCAGATAAGTGACAAGCAGGGAAACCACCGTGGGCGGGCCGTGATGCTGATTGGCCTCGGAATCGCCCACTACATATCAGGCCGTTTCGATGACGCGCTCAATTTCCTGACGGAAGCTCGTGATCTACTGAACGAAATCGGTGACTCGAAGGGTACCATTCGTGCCTTGGCTAATTTGGGTATGGTCTATGAGAGAGTCGGCCGTTTCTCTGATTCAATGGTGGCGATCCGGGGCGTCCTGGATCGTTCCGCTGAAATCGGCAACGTCAGAGTGGAAGCGCAGCAGTGGGGAAACCTCGCCGTGCTACATCAGACGATCGGTGAAAACGAAAACGCGATTCGCTGTGGTGAGCAGGCAATACTGAAGTCGGGCGGGGAGGAACAGAGCGAGGTCAGGGCGAGGGTCAAGCGCGTGACGGGTGAAGCCAGGATTGGGCTGGGAAACCTCCCGCTCGCCTTCCAGGACCTGCGCGAAGCGTTGGAACTCTCCATCAAGCTGCGGCTCGTGGGCAACCAGATCTACGTTCACAACTCTCTCGGACTGGCATACCGGTCGGCGGAGTGTTGGGAAGAGGCAATCGAGTCCCACAACGAGGCCTTGGCTCTCGCGGAAAAGTCGGGGGACCGTAGCGGGGACTCTGAAATCCTCACTGACCTGGGAATGACTTATGCGGCTGCCTCCCGCTATGACGAGGCTGCAGAGGTGCTCAGGAGAGCCCGGGAGATCGCGAGTGAGCGCGGCGAGGCATACATGTTGGCCCGCGCCTCACTCGCGCTTGGGCGGCTTCCCGACCCCGTCGTTGGCGCCGTGCACCCCAGAGAGCTGCTCACAGAGGCACTGCGGACCTTCGAGGAACTCGGGCTGCCCGAAGCTCAGCAGGCCAGGGAGGCACTGGCAGCTATCTGACCCCGCCGGACCGCTTGGGTTTCCTGGACCGTGACTTCGACGCCGTCCATCCGCCGTTCCTGCGCATCGAGCGCAGGTAGAACCGGGCGGGCAGCGTGCGCACTGCCCTCGGTAGCTTCGGATACACCTTGCGGGTGAGGCGCATGAGCAGGTCGAACCGGCGCTGGTGGGCCTCCGACCAGGGGATCCCGAAATCCCTCCGCAGTTCCGGGCTCAGCAGGCCCCCGCTGAGGAAGCGCTGGGTCAGGGTGAGCGGCCACAGCAGCCGGTTGTTCGGGCGGAAGAGCTCCTGGGCCAGGCGATGGGCCTCCTGGCTGACTTCCAAGCGCGCGTGCGCACGTTCCCAGTAGGCGTCGAACTCCGCCGGGCTCTGTGGCCACTCCTCCGGGGGCAGACCGAGGGCGGTGGCGTACACCGCGGCCTCGCGCAGGAGCTCGGCGTGCTCCTCCTCGGAGAGCTCGGCGACGGTCAGTTCGTAGAGGCGTACAGCGGTTTGGTACAGAGTCGCGGCGACCCACAGCAGCAGTTCGGGGTCGAGGGCGTTGTATCCGGGTCCCCGTACCTTGCGGTGCATGGCGCGCACGATGGCTTGGACGCGTTCGCGCTCCTCCTCGGTGCCGTGCGCTGTCCCGTAGACGTAGTACAGGGTGCCGCGCAGCCGGTCGAGGGGGCGGGAGGCGAAATCGCTGTGCTCGGCCACGCCCCGGGCGACGCTGGGGTGCGCGATCTGGAGCAGGACCGCGCGTCCCGCCCCGGCGAGGAGGCAGGCCTCCGCGTTGATCCGCCGGAGCGGCGATAGATCGGACGATCGGCCCATACCTGGATCGTATGACAGTGTCCGCGAGCGCGCACTGCAACACACGCCTACTCGGCCGGGCTCCTTCCCGACCGCGCACCCACCGGAGGACATCTCCACCGGACCAGCCCCTACCGGACGGTGGCCGACACGGTCCGGAGCAGCCCCGGCCGCACCAAGGCGTCGGTGCTGTCGACGTACTGGTCGACCGCGCCCACCGGAGGCCTGTCGGCAAGCGCGGGGTCCTCGATCCGCTCCAGGAGCGCTTCCGTGTACCTCCCGGCATCCAGTACCGGGAACGGCCGGGAATGGAAGGGGCGGGGCTCGGGCGACAGCGGTTCCGCGAGCCCGGTCCGGTTCTGCCACGCGGCCACCAGCCGGTAGGCCTCGGCCAGGTCCTGCTCCGGGTCATTTGAGGTCAGTGCCCGGCGCAGCACCGGGGCCACCTCTGACGCGTCCGGCAGCGCGGAGAACGCCGATCCCAGCCACTTGGAGTAGGGCGGGTAGCGGCGGGCCAGCAGCAGGCACAGCCGCATGAGGTCGCGGACGAGCCGGGCGGTGACCACTCGCTCGCCGAGCTCGTCGCCGACCTCCGCGCAGCGGCCCACGAACGGTTCCTCCTGGGCGATCCGCCGCCACTGGCAGGCCAGCACGTAGCGCCAGACGTCGGCCGGGTACCAGGCCAGGTCCCGGCGGGCGGCGGTGAGTTCCCCGGTGCCGTCGTGGAACACCGCGCCGCCCACCACCCCGGCCAGCCGCTGGGTCGGGGTGGCCAGCCAGTCGGCGGTGGTCACCCCGGCGCGCGGGTCGAACCCCAGTTCCCCTGTCAACCACGCTCCGGGTTCGGCGGTGTCCACGCAGTGCCGCCCCTCAGTGCCGTCGGTGAGCTGGTGCACCCCGGGGTCGTCCGGTACCGGGGCGAACCGGGTGGGCCAGCCGCGGATCCGCTGGGGCAGCTTTTCCGCCAACAGGTCCGAGACCCGCTGGTGGCCTTCGGAGAGGAACAGCTGGAGGCGCGGCCCCCAGTCGTGGTCGGTGGAGCGCTCGGTGTCCAGGCCCAGCACCTCCGAACCCGCTCCCACCAGCGCCGCCGCGTGCGGGACCCCGCCCAGCAGCGGGGCCACGGCCTCCCCGTACAGGGCGCGGGACAGTTCGATCCCGGGGAGGAACTGGGGCCGTCCCCCGTCAGGCCGGTACGGGGGCGGCTCCACGCCGGGCGGGAACACGCCGGGCGGGAACGGGTGCGGTTCGGGCATCGGTGTCGGCCTCTCCTCGCTGGTGCCGGGCCGGGCCCGGCAGGTCGGTCGATCGGACCACCGTTCTGCCATGCAGGGCGCGGCCCGTCCACGGGTTTTGCCGCGTCCACGGGTGCCCACAGGGCAGCGAATTCCCTCGTGGGCCGGAGGTAAGGGAAATCTATCCTTTCGGTGAGGTCTGCCCGGATACTCCACGGAGGGACCTCCTGGTCTAGTCCTCGTCCCGATAGACCGGTCGCCCAGGAGCCGGGCATCGGGCCAGTTCCGGGCGCTCCGGACCGGGACAGCCGACCAGTACCGGTGCCGGAGCTCCACCGCTTGGGCCCGCGCACTGGTACGGGAGTCACTCCACTCCCACCGGTAACAGGGGTCTTGACGGCGGGTAACCCGCTCTTTACCGTCATCGGAACTGGGTGGACGGACTTTCCCGGAAACCAAGGGACAGTTCCCGGACCCCGTCCGGGACTCACGGAAATAACCGGCCGTGAGCCTGCACCCGCCCGCCCTGGACCGGCAACGGTTCGGGTCATCCCGCTATGGCCTTCCGAGGTCGTGACCCACAGAAGGGCTCTGTTCATGAGCATTCGCAGCAAGATCCGCTCCACCGCGGCCGTCGCCGCCGGTACCGCCCTGGTCTTCACGATGATGCCGGCCGGTACCGCCAGCGCCCACGGTTACATCTCCGACCCGCCCAGCCGCCAGGCCCAGTGCGCGGAGGGCACCGTCGAGTGCGGACCCATCCAGTGGGAGCCGCAGAGCGTCGAGGGTCCCAAGGGCCTGATGAGCTGCTCCGGAGGCAATGAGGCCTTCTCCGAGCTGGACGACGACAACTACGGCTGGGACGTCACCCCGGTCAGCAGCACCGCCACCTTCGAGTGGACCCTCACCGCCGCCCACGCCACGGCGGAGTGGGAGTACTTCATCGACGGCGAACTGGTCGACAGCTTCGACGAGGGCGGCGCGCAGCCGCCGTTCAACTTCAGCCACGACGTCGACCTGTCCGGATACAGCGGCGAGCAGACCGTGCTGGCCCGCTGGAACGTCGCCGACACCGAGATGGCCTTCTACGCCTGCGTCGACGTCGACATCAGCTAACGATCCCCTCCGGGCGCCTGAGTGCGTCGAGGGTGTGTCCGGTGGACGGCTGGTTCCCGGACGCGCCCGAGCCCCGGTCCGGCCTCGCCAGCCGGCCCGGGGCGCCTCGAGTGGTCGGTCCCCGGTCGCCGGTCGACGCAGCGCGTGCGCTCTTCGAAGGCCCGTGCGTAGCGCAGCACCTCCACGTCCCGGTAGTGGTCCACGGCCATCTGGAACCCGACCGGGAGCCCCGCCGGGGTGAACCCGGCCGGTACCGCCAGCACGGGCAGTCCCGTGGCCGAGAGCACACAGGCCGAACGCATCCAGTCCAGGTAGGTCGTGGACTCCACGCCGTCGACCGCGGCGGGGTAGCGCAGCCGGGCGTCGAAGGGCACGACCTGGGCGGCCGGGCTGAGGAAGAGGTCGTAGCGCGAGTAGAAGTCCCGGACGGCGGCGGCGAGCCGGGTCCGCGCCCCGGTGGCGTCGATGATCTGCCGCGCGTCCAGTTCCCATCCCGCCTCCACGTTCCACACCACCTCTGGCTTGATGAGGTCGCGGTGCTCGCGCACCAGGGAGCCGAGCCCGGCGGCGAAGTCGATGGCACGGGTGGTCCGGAAGACCCCGTCCGCGCCGGTGAGGTCGGGAGCGGCCTCCTCCACGACGGCTCCGGCGTCCTCGAACACGCTCAGCTGCCGGTTCAGCACCTCCAGGACCTCGGGGTCCACGGGAACACCGAGCCCGAGGCCGGGACTCCAGCCGATTCGTACGCCGCACAGGTCCCCGGCTGCGGGCACGGCGAAGTCGGCACCGGTCAGCGGGGCGGGAGGCCGGACCCGGGCCGAGGGGCCGGCGACCGCGGACATGAACAGCGAGATGTCGGACACCTCGCGGGCCATGGGCCCGGTGCGGCCGAGCCAGGCCCAGTCGTTGTTGAGCGCGGGTGCGGGCAGCACCCCGTAGGACGGACGGAAGCCGACCACGTTGCAGAACGACGCCGGGATGCGGAGCGACCCTCCCACGTCCGACCCCTCGCCGAGCGGCTGGATACCGGCGGCGAGGGCCGCGGCCAGCCCGCCCGAGGAGCCGCCAGCGCTGCGTTCGGTGGCATAGGGGTTGGTCGTGGTGCCGAAGACCTCGTTGAAGGTGTGCGAACCGGCCCCGAACTCCGGCACGTTGGACTTCCCGGTGGCGATGGTGCCTGCCGCGCGCAGTCGGGCGATGACCAGATCGTCCTCGACGGGCACGTGCTCGGCGAAGACCGGGGATCCGCTGGTGCTGCGCATACCGGCCACCGCGTGGGTGTCCTTGTGGGTCATCGGCAGCCCGTGCAGGGGCGGCAGCTCGGCGCCGGAAACGGTGCGCCGGTCGGCGGCGTCCGCGGCCGCGAGGGCCTGTTCGGGTTCCACGGTGACCACCGCGTTGATCGCCGGGTTCACCGCCTCGATCCGCTCCAAGTGCGCGGTGACGGCCTCCCGGGCGGAGACCTCCCTGCGCCGGATCGCGCGGACCAGGGCCGCCGCTGACATCTGTTGGATCTCGTCCATGGTCGTTTCCCGGCTCCCCACGAGACAAAAAAGTGTGGCCATCCAGTAGTGCCTGTCTACTGGATGGCCACTCATGGCCGAGGAAAACCAACCTGGCCCCCTATTCGGCCCCCAACACGACGAGGGCCGGTCCCGTAGGACCGGCCCTCGTGCTGGTCGGGGTGGCGGGATTTGAACCCACGACCTCTTCGTCCCGAACAAGGTAACCCCGGCTGGTTGACCAGTGCCGCTGGAAAGAAGTGCAGGTCAAAGCGTTGGTTTGGGGCAGTTTGGAGGAGTCTCGGACAGGGTGCGGGAGCCGGTTTTCTCCCAGGAATCTCCCAGCGTCTGTCCAGGCCGACGAGGCTGTCGGCGGACGTAGGTCGGCCCCGGTTCGGTGAGCGCCTCACCGGCCGGGGCCGTCGTGCTGTCCGGTCAGTCCTGCTTCTTCGGACCCCGAGGGCGGGGCGAGACTCCGGCCTCCTTTGCGATGCGACGCACGTAAGCAGGAGTGTGCGGGGCTTCACGGTTAACGTCCGTCGGTGTTTCTCCGGCTTCAAGGGCGTCAACGATCTTCTGGCGGACGTCCTCGGTGGACTGCTTGTGGGCAGCTTCGGTCTCGCGGTAGCGGGTGGTGGCGTCTCGGAGGGCGTCCAGTTCTCTGCTCATGAAACTCAGTATAGATACCTCTTGCACCCTTTCCTAGGTATGGATACTATGTATCTATACAGAGCAACGGACAAGCAGGAGGCAGACATGAAGGTCACCATCACCCAGGCGAAGCAGAACCGCCTCGCCCGCCGCCAGGCCCGCACCGCCCTGGTCGCCACCCGCACCGCCGCCCACGCCGCGCACCGCAACTCCCGGCACACCGTCGCGAGCCACCTGCGCTCCCTCGGCGTCGACGAGGCCGTCGCCACGGGGATGGCCTCGACGCTTCGCAAGAAGGTCGCCGGCGCCGGCACCCGCGGCTTCGCCCTCAAGGCCGGCGCCCGCCGCGCCTGCACCCGCTACACGCAGGCCCAGGTCCTCGCCGCCCTCGTCGACTACCGGCCGCGCAAGGCCGAGTTCAAGGCCGCCCGCGCCGAGCTCCTCGCCCTCGCGGCCTAAGACACGCAGAAGGCCCGGCTGGTGAACCACCACCGGCCGGGCCCTGGAACCGCTCAACCCCTGTCAGAGAAGAGGAATCCAGTGCCAACTGTAACCACCCTTCCCCTCCCGATGGAGACCCGCCGCGGCCAAGCGTCCGTGAACACCGAACTCGACCAGCTACTTGACCAGACCGGCCACCTGACCACCGACCAGCTCGCGGAGCTCCTGATCCTCGACACCGTCACCGGCGCCATGGACTCGACCAGCTCCGGCCCGGTCGGCCGGTGGGTGCTCGGGGAACTCCAGGCCCTCGGCATCGAGGCGGTCGCCTACTCGTGGGTCGCCTCGCTGGCGGTGTACGACCGGCACCTGGCCCTCCTCGGTGAAGTGGCTGTCCCGCACGGCCACACCCTCGCCGACCTGGAGCACGAGGTGAACGACGGCGACCACCCCGACCTCCTCCACCAGGGCGACACCGACCCCCGCTAACCAGACCGCCCCGAGGAAGGGAGCCCGCCATGTTCGAAGGCACCTGCGTGTACGAGATCGACCGCCTCGGTACCACCGAGAACTGCGGGCTCCCCATCGCGGACGACGCCGACCCCGACGAGTTCCTGTGCCCCTGGCACGACGGGGCCGTCGACCGGGGCGACATCACGTGGTCTGACTACCAGCTCCTCCGCCGCCACTACCTCGCGGAGATCTGACCCGCACAACCCGCAGCACCGCAGCACACACCGCACCCCTGGGAGGGGACCCATGGCCACCACACTCGCCACCACCGACACCGAGACTGAGGCAGCCCGCCGGCGCTGCCAGGAGATCGTCGACCACCGGCGCGCACGCCACATCATCGCGTCGACCGCCGACAACGCCACCGGCCTCGACAAGATCCTGACCCGCCTCCAGGGCCGCGAGAAGGCCGTTCTGCCTGACGCCGACCTTTCCGCGGTCGGGGCCTTCACCCTCGGCACCACCACGGTTCTGGTTATGCGCAGCACATACGGGCCGGGCCGGTGCCCGTTCGTACCCGGCACCTGGTCCTGCACTACCGGGGTCCTCCCGGGGGTGAGGGTCATGGACTTCATGACCGAGGACCCGGACGTGACGGACAGCGAGCTGTTGGCCGGCGCCTTGTCCTGGTTGGAGTCTCGCTACCCCGAGCACGCGCCCGCCCTGGTTTCTGGTTCCTGAACCGGCCGGTGCCTGTGCCGCCTGTCCCGCTCGGGCGGCTTGGGGACCAACCGGTCCGACAACCCGAATCAGAAGGAGAACGTCATGGGCCTCTTCAGCAAGATCAAGGACGACATCAGCGGCACCTGCGGCACGTGCGGTCACGGCACCGACCAGCCGAACTGCAACTGCTCCAACACTTCGTGCTCCTGCAACCCGGGCGCCTACCAGCAGGCGTACGGGCACCCCAAGCCCACCAAGTAGAGCCGCCCGAACGAAGGAGCACCCGTGGCCACGACCGTCACCGTCACGATCCACTACACGAACGGCAGCCAGAAGACCCTCCGAGTGCCCGAGGACGCGGCGATCTACTACGAGAACCTGCCGTTCAACAACACCGACGTCGTGCGAGTCGACGTCCGCTACTAGCCGCACGAAGGAGGAGTTCACCCGTTGGCGCGGGTGAACCCCCCAGACCCCCATCCGGCGGCCACGGCCATGCCTACCCAGCAACCCCGTGGCCGCCCCTACAGAAGGGATCCATCCACACCATGCCACAGCAACAACCAGGACCAACGGTCCCGCTCGCGGACGTCATCGCCCTCGTCAACGCCATGAACGCCGCCCTCGAACTGCCTGAACACGCGGACCTGTACAACGTGCGCCGACGTGTCTCGCAGGTCCAGGGGTGCCTGGACTTCGCTGGCAGCGCCGACGACGCCCACGCCCTCGCGTCCGCGACCAACGTGCTCCGGCGCGTCGTTGACCACGGAGGTGCCTGACATGGAGCACTACTTCAATCTGATCTCGGGTGCGGCGTTCGCTGTGATCGTCGGCATCGCGTTCGGGTTCTCGCTCTTCGGTGCGCTGGCGTTCGGCACCGTCGTGACCGTCGTGATGGTCGCCCTCGACGTGTGGGGAGGCGAGGACTGATGTCGACCACCGCACTGGTTACCGAGCACGGGTTCGCCATCGTCCTCGCCGTCCTGTTGGTCGCCCTCCTCATCGCCCTGTTGCGGGTGGTGGCGCTGCCGCTGGCCGCCCTCGCGGTCCTGTTGGACGGCGCCGCTGACCGGGCCACCAAGTCCACCCTCATCACCAACCTGATCCCCGAACCAGAAGGGGCAACCCGATGAACCCCGAGGACGCCGACCAGGTCGCCCTGACCCTCGTTCGGGCGGTGGTCCGCCAGGACGCCGACGCACGCGACCAGACCGTCATCAACGCGGGCGTGGACGGGATCCTCGTGGACCTTTTCGAGGCCACGTTGGGTCTGGCCGCGGACGCGCTACAGAACCTCGCTGATGAGCGGGGCGTGGACATCGAAGAGCTTCTGGACGGCATCGCGGTCCAGGACCTAGAAGACCGGGAGGCCCGATGAACTGGCCAGGGAGGAAGCCCCGCCCGTCCGTGGTCCAGACGGTCACGGACCAGGCCACCGGCGCCCGCGCCCTGGCCGACATCACAGACCAGACGCTCCTGACCGACCCGCGCACCAACCCGCAGGTGCGCGGCCACCATGACCGGCTGAGGGACGACCAGCAGCGCTCCGCCCTCAACCTCGAACACCGCCGCCAGCTCCGGCGGGGTCGGGTCGCTGACCGGCGCGCCTCCCACGCGGAGGCCACCCTGGAAGCCATCACCGCGGCACGTCAGGCCCTATCTCCGGCCCGTGCGGTCGTGACCCTACAGAGGGGGCGCCGACGGTTCCTGGCCGGGGCCTTGGCCGCCTCGGTGGCTTTGAGTATCGGGTCCGCGATCGGGCTGGCCGCTATCTCCGTGCACACCGGCGGACCCGCGCTGGTCGGCTACGTCGTCGAACTGTGCCTGACCGTATCCACGACGTTCGCGATCCTGTTCCGGGCGTTCGTGGACCAGGCCAGCATCGCGGACGACCGGGACGCCCCGGTCTGGGAGGGGTGGCGTGAGCTGCTTCTGGTGGCCTTGGTCGTCGTGCCGATGTCTACCTCGGTGGTCGTTAACATGGCCGGTTGGGTCGCCGGGGCCGGGGTGTCGCCGCTCTCGGCGTTGTCCGCACTCGGGGCCGGTGCGGCTGCGGGGTTCGCGTACTTGATTGCCGATGTGACGGCTCGGGCTGTGCGTGCGAACGCGAGGGTGGTGGACGGCGCCGACGAGGACGCGTTGCGCGCGGAAGCGTCCGGGTCGGACCTGTTCGACACCACGGCCTCCGTGGTCGACACGGCCACGCAGGTTCCCGAGGACGACGTGCCGGAGGAGGTCGACGAGGGCGCCAAGGCAGTCGCCGCTATCGAGGACTGGTTGGAAGCCCGCGGCGCCGACGGTCAGCCTGACCACCGCCACACCGGCACCGCCAACGGGTCGCCGAACGGCACCGAGACGGGCAGGCGCCACACCGTGGCCGCCACCCGCCATTTCGATCCCGACCTGCAATTTGGCGGATCGGTGAACGGTGTGGCGGATGGTGTGGCGGTCGGTGTGACCGACGACGGCGGAGAGGCCGAGGAGAAGGTCGTGGACGCCGTCCAAACCCGCCGTCTCCAAGGTGCCGCTACCCGACTGCGGGTCGCTGAGCACCTCGCCGTGAACCCCGACGCCACGGCCCGGCAGATCGCCGACGCCCTCGGTATCGGGGAGTCGACCGCCCGGCGCCACAAGCGGGATGTCGAGGCCGACGACGGTGGTGAGGGGTGATGCCGCGGCTTCCCCGGAAGATCCCTGACGGGTTGCGTAGGGCCGCCCGTGTGGCCCGCTCCCAGGGGTGGACGGTCGAAACCAGGTCGGGGTGCGGGCACCTGAAGTGGGTTTCGCCCCGCGGTCGGACCGTGTTCACGTCCTCGACCCCGTCTGACCACCGGTCCACCCGGAACGAGCTCGCGCGTCTCCGGCGCGCTGGCCTGAAAGACCGCTAGCAGGCGGCCCGCCCACGGCTTGGAACCCCAGCGGGCGGGCCGCCACCCCTTGACGAGAAGGAGCACCACCAGCATGGCAGCACCGAAGCGCGTGACGATCGGTGGTCAGGTCATCGACTTCCCGACCCGCCACCAGCCCGAACCCAACCGTGGTCATAAAGCCACAGTTACTCCCGAGGAGGAGGCAGTTGTGGCCGAGGAGGCCACGACTGTGGACGGCCCGCCGGAGGGTGCTCACGACGCGAGTACCCCTGGCGATTCAGTTGTGGGCGAGACGCCCAAGGTTGACCCTGAAGCGCAGGTCACAGGGCCGGACCTCCGTAACGAAGGTCCAGGTCCGGCAACCGTTGCCTCCTGGGCAACGGACGACCCGGCAGAGGGTACCGACAATCTCGGTACCCCCGACGATGCAGTTGTGGGCGAGAAGCCCACGACTGAGCTTGAGTCGTTCATACAGGACGCGGAGATCGTCGACGACCAGGCCCCCGGCACCGACGTGGACGTGCCCGACCAGCGCCGCACCCTCACGGTTCCCGCCGGCGCCCGTGCCGTCGCCACACGCGCTTGTCAGGCCGCCAAACGGCCCGACCGTATGGCCTGGGCCGCCCTGAAGTTCGAGCTCGTCGACGGCACCGTGGGCACCGCGCACGGCGCCGGCGCACTCTGGCGGTGGATGACCGCAGCGGAGCTGAACCAACACCTCGCCACCAACCCCAACCTGGTGCTGGCCACCCGCAAGACCCGCCGCAACATCACCCTGGCCAGCGGCGGGGTGCTCCTCGGGTCGGGGGTCGCGGCCTGGATGTTGCTCACACCCTTCGTGCCGCTCCTCGCGATCCTGTCGGTGCTCACCGTCGCCGGAGTCGTCGAACGCCGCCAGTCCGCCCTCGGGGCCGCAGAAGCAGGACACAAGGCGCTCGGGCCGTCCCCCTCGGGCAAGGAGGTCCGCAAGGTGTTCGTGTCCGCCAAGCTCGCTAAGAAGCAAGATGAGATCCGCCTGGTCGGGCCGGTCACCCGCAGCGGTGACGCCTGGGAGGCTGTGGCCGAACTCCCGCCGGGCACCACTTTCAAATCGGCCGTCAAGCGCCGCGGCGAGTTGGCCGGCGCGATCGGCGTCGACGAGGTCCAACTAGCCCTCGACCCCGTGCGCGGCCACAACGGCCGGGTGCGGTTGTGGTGCGCCGACGAGGACCCGATGCAGGGCGGACCGGTGGTGTCTCCGCTGGTCACCCGCACCAAGCCGGTCGACTTCTGGTCGGACAAGGTGTTCGCCGGCCGTGACCCTCGGGGCCGCCCGGTGGAGTTCTCGTTGGTGGAACGGTCCTACCTGGTGGGTGGTGAACCCGGCGGCGGTAAGTCCGTGGCCTGCAACAACGTCCTCGGCTTCATGGCCTTGGACCCGAACGTGCGCCTGTGGCTTGCTGACGGCAAGGGCGGGTTCGACCTCGCCGACTTCGAACCGGTCGCCCACAAGGTTCTGCCCGAACCTGATCATGACGAGATCATGGAGATGATCGGTGAACTCCAGGGGGAGATGCGCCGCCGGTACTCCAAGCTCCGCAAGATCGGGGAGCGGAAGGTCACGAAGAAGATCGCGGAGAAGTTCGACATGCCCCCGATCCTGTTTCACTGCGATGAAGTGCAGAAATTCAGCCTCGGGGATGGCGACACCAAGAAGGGCAAGGCCTTCGTGACCGGGATCGCGGACCTGGTCGGGCGGGGCCGGGCGGCCGGGATCATCACCGGAGTCGTGACCCAGCGGCCGGCCGCGGACGTGGTTCCGTCCCGCCTGCGCGACATCCTGAGCATCCGGTGGGCGTTGCGATCCACGACGAGCGACGCGAGCGACACGATTCTGGGTGCGGGCAACGCATCCCGGGGGTTCTCGGCGTCGGTGTTCACTGCGCAGCAGCGCGGCGCCGGGTTCCTGTTGGCCGAGGGCGCTGACCCGGTGCAGGAGCGGACGGCGTTCATGAACGATGCCGAGGTCGCGGGGATCGCCCGGCGCGCGTACGAGATCCGTAAGGAGGCCGGCACGTTGCCGGCGGCCGGCGACCGGCCGGACGTGCGCTTGTTGTCGGCACTGCTGGATGTGATGGAGCATCACAAGGGCGGGCACACCACGGATCTGTTGCCGCGGTTGGCCCGTCACAGCGACGAGTACGCGGGTTGGGATGCGGCGAAGTTGGCGGCGGCGTTGAAGCCGCTCGGGGTGCACTCCAAGCAGCTGGATTTGGACGGTGCGAACCGGAACGGGTATCGGCGACAGCACGTGCAGGACGCCCTCGACCGCGCCTAGGGAAGGCTCTAACGGGCCTCTGGCGGGGGTCTAGGACTAGGGCTGTCGGGTCTAGTTTCTAGACCTTTCGTCTAGCCCCTAGAGCCCTGTGTGACCTGCGAAGTAGGGTTTCTAGGCCCTTCCTAGGGGGTGGGGCTGGTAGGCCCTCAGGCACCGCCTGAGGGCCTTCGCCATGTCCACGGCCCGTTACCTCTCCATCGCGGCGTACAGCCAATCCAACGCGCCCTGCTCCAAGGTCGCGTCCGCGAGCTCCTGGCCGGACTTGGTCTTGATCCTGCCGCGGCTGCCGTCGATCCACCGCTGAGCCGAGGCGTGGCCTTGAGCTCGGTACTCGATGCCCTGGAGCATGCACTCAAGCTTGTCCGCGTCCTTTGCGCACAACGCCTCGGCAGTGTCCTGTTCCTCGTAGGAGGCGACCGCCGACCGCACCATCTCCCCCACCTTCGCCGACATCCCGTCGGTCTGGTCCGCGGCGATATCCCGCGCGTCCGGCTTGGACCCCACGTACTTCTGACCCAGATGGTTCACGTCCCCCGAACGCGTCTCCCCGCTGTCATGCCATACCGCGATCAGGGCGGCCTTGGCTGGGTCGGCGCCCTCCATGGAGGCGATCACCGACGCGATCAGCGCCGTCCTCCACGAGTGCTCCGCCACCGACTCGGGGTCGCGTACCCCGGCCATCCACCACCCGGTCCTGCGCTGGTTTTTGAGGGTGCCGACTTCGTAGAGAAGGTGGCCGGCGCGGGTGGTCTCCTCGTCGCTCATGGAGTCTTCCTTCTACGCCTGCGCGAGGCGGATTGCGTAACGGATGCTGTTCAGCTCGCGGCGCGCCGACGCCGACGTGCCACGGTCATCCAACAGCTTGGCGGCCGCGGTGGCCAGCCTCGTCGACGCCGCGGGGTCGGACGCCAGCAGGCGCGGGCGGGCGGCCAGCAGCGACCACACGGTGTGCACGTACAGGTCGAGGTACCCGTGCCCGGGTGTGAGCCGGTCCATGAGGTGCCCCAGGAGTCGGCGCCCGTCCCAGGCACCGAGGCGCCCGGACCCCATGAAGTCGTCGGTCAGTTCCAGGTCGAGTTCCCCAACCCAATACGCCCAATACGCGAGGTTGGCGGCTTCTCCGCGGTCGTCGTCCACCAACGTGGTGTCGATGAAGTGGGCGAGCCGGTCGGTGTCGCCGTGCCGGGTCGCGACCGAGGCCACCGACCGCGAGGCCAACCACTTCGACAGCCAGTCGTCCGGGGCGGGGCGGCGCTGCTGCTCCGCCAACCAGGCGGGGTCGGCGCCGTCGTCATACCCGCACAAATACAGGGCCTGCCGGCGTAGGAGGAACTCTCCGGGGGCCGTGGCCTGCTCAGCGGTCCGACGCAGGTTCGTGAACAGCTGGTCCCGCTCCGGGCGGGTGATCTCCGGGCCGGAGGGGACCGGACCCCGGCGCGCACGCCTCGGCTGCGGGAGATTCCGTACCGGTTCGGGTGGGGTGCCGGTCAGCGGCCACGCGAGAACTTCGACCAGGTCGCGCTGCATCACCCACGCCCCCAACGGGTTGTCCTGGTCGTCGTCGATCACGCTCGACAGGAGGACGTCGGCCTCCATCGCCTTGTCCAGCGCCGCCAACAGGGCGGGTTGGGCCCCGAGGCGTAGGAGCCTGTGGCGGTGAACGAGCACCTGGCCGGCGGGAACCGACGTCAGCGCGCGGCGCCCGGTCTCCCACCCGGCGACGGTGTCGGCGGACACCCGTAGCTGTTCGGCCAACCTCTCCTGCGGCAGGGACAGGTGCTCGCGGATCAGGCGGAGGACGTACCCGGAGACGACTCCGGAACGAGGTCGGGGCGGTGTGCCCTGACCGGTGGTCGGGGTTGTGGTGGGGGGTGGCGACATCGAGGGCTCCTCGGGGGCGGGATCCCGTACCCGGGGTCACTGCCGGTGGGGTGCGGGGCTCCGTAGCGTCGATTCCCAGAGTACAGACGACCTTCTGAGCAGGTGTTTGGGATGGCGAAGGACCTGGTGGGTGCGCCCCGCCCTCGCGACGGCGACGCCCTTGAACTGGAGCGGCTGCGGCGCATGTACGGCGACACGTACCGAGTTTGGCGCACCCCTCGGTACTGGATGGCGACCGCCGTCGTGGAGCACCTGGAGCCGACCCTGATGGAGGAGTCCGCCGGCGCCCTGGAGCACAAGCTCAGGTTCCCTGCGCGCCGTATGGCCGGGCCGTTGGCGCCGCTGTGAGAGCGCCGGCGCGGCTGTGGCGGTGTGAACCACCTACCGGGCCTGCGGACCTTTCCGAGCTCACCCTGTTGATCCGTGTGCACCTGGCCACCCGACCGACCCCGTTGGAGAAGACCATGGCGAAGTCGCAGAACCGGCCGCTGACGCCTGAGGAAGAAGACGCTGACCGCCGTATGTCCGAGTACGGCCGCCGCCAAGACGAGGACGCCCCGGATCCGGGCCCCTCCAAGTAGACCCCCGCGCGCCGGCGCCTCCCAACAGTCGGCGTGCGGGTCCAGGCGCCGCCTCACCGAGGGGAAGGCGGCAGGCCTACCGGAATGGGTGTTGGCCACCAGGGGCCGGGGTCACGTGCCGGAGTGTCACCCCCGGCCCCGCCCTCGAACTCGGAGCCCCGTCACTGAACTGGTGGCGGGGTTTCCTCGCGCCCGGGGGTCGGGGCTCCTCCCGCGGGGAAGCTGGCGGAGGAGCCCCGGGGCGAAGGGTAAGGATCGCTCCTTATCCCTCGCGGGGTTCGGTGCGCCGTTTCGGCTGCCCGCCCCCACCGACCCTCAGCCCGAGGGGCGGTCTCCCAACACCGGGGCGGGCCCTGCCTCGGCGCCGGGAGCTTCCCCACCACTATGCCCGCTGGCTTCCGATAATGCTGGCTTATCGGAAGTCAGGATTTGGATGGTTCAGGGTTTGATTGCTTCCCGGTAAGACGATCCTCGAGGTTCGGGTTCCGTCCGGCCGGCGGATGGAATCGCGCCCGTCACGGTGACGGTCGCGACCAGGCGCCGACGCGAGGGTGACCCAGAGGTTCCTGCGGGACCTCTGCCTCCTGCCGAGGGTGTGGGATCCCGCAAGCAGGGTGACCAGGGCGTTCCCCGTGCGCGAGGGCAGTCCGTCTGTTCGGCAGAGCCAAACAGTTGTGGTTGACCTAGAAAAAACTAGACAGCGGGCCACCCCTGCCCGGTTTGCACCAAATTGAGGTCGGCCTCAACATGACCCTGACCAGGGTTTTCCTGCGATCCCAGAAAGAAAGCGGGCCCGGTAGGACCTCAATCCCACCGGACCCGCACCGAGGCACCGACCGCGCCCTACCCCGTCTGCATCCCGCGCCACGGCTTACCGCCGCGCGCCTCCCGCATCTCCCGGCGCTTCTCCCTGTTGGGCTCGTTCAACTCCGCCAGCAGAAGGCGCTGCTCCTCGGTGGCCGGCTCCCGCGGGCCGGCCGGACCCTGGGCAGCCGCCGCAGCAGCACGCTCCCTCAACCCGCCCGGACGGCGGCCCGTCATCACCGCGTGTTCAAGGTCCTCGTCAGACAGCGCGGCCCCCTCGTGGTCGCGCGCCTGGATCTGGTCGTGCACCCGGCCCGCGATCTCCTCCGCGCAAGCCTCCGCGGACCTGCGGGCGGCGGCCAGGCCCTGGTGGGAACGGTCGGCCTCGACCTCCTGAACGAGTTCCTGCGCCCACTCCTCGGCGACCTTGGCGGTGGCGGTGTCGCCGCCGGCTGCGAGGACTTCCCGCTTGACCTTGGCCGGGTAGTGGGCGCGGGCGGCAGCGTCGTTCTGCAACCCGCCACTGATGTAGGCCGTCCCGATGTCGCGGAGGATTTCCTGTTTGCGCTGTTCGGCGCGGTGGTCCTCGGTGTGGACGTGTTTCTTACCCATGCTGTTTCCCCCTGTTTGTACTGGTCAGGCCATTGTTTCGAGGTCGATGCCGATGATCATGTAAATGACTGAGTCTCCGTTGGGCGCGAGGGTGTGCAGGACCCCGGCTTGAGCGAGCCAGTGCCGGGCGTCGGTGCCGTCGCCGGGACGGCAGCGGAGCTGGCGGAAGTCGACCCCGTGCCGCTGCTGGTAGGCGACGGCGACGCCCTCCCCGCCGGGCCAACCTCCGTACGGGGAGGAGGCCGGGCAGAGCTGCCCGTGCGAGACGCACTCGTCGCGGCGGGGCGGCGGCAGGGATCGTTCGGCGCGCTCCAGGCGTGCCCTAGTGCTGCGGCTCACCGGTCACCGCCTCCTCGGAGGAGGTAGTTGGCTCCGGCGGCGTGCACGCGTCCGAGCAACGAGGTCGGCGGGTCCTGTGCGGCGACGGCCAGGCGCGCCCGGGTGGTGTTGTCGACCTCGGGCGGGTCCTCCCCACACAGAAGGGCGCTCAGATGCCCGAGGACGGTTCCGAGGTCCCGCAGGCGTGTCCGGTACACCATCGCTGCGTTCGGGCCCTGTAGGGCCGCCTCAGCGCGCCGTATCCGTGTGTGGACGTTGGTGGGCTTCACGCAGCCTCCCCCCGCTCCGCCAAGGAATCCTCGATCGCGGCCAACCGCTCATTGACCTCGACCGCCTCCCGGAACGCCACAGCCCCGGTAAGGATCGCCCGCGCGGACTGAACACGCACGGTGTCGGAGTCCGAGCCCAAGCAGCCCACCAGCGTCTCAACAGCGGCCAGACATGCATGTTGAAGGGCTCCGGCGGCGCGCTCCAGGATCTGGCCTCGGAGTTTGCGGACTTCGGCGTTGAACTCGTCGTCGTCGGTCCAGCGCTTGACAGTGCGTCGGTGGACGTTGGCTTCAGCGGCGGCGCCCTCGATGGACTTGCCCGCGGCGAGGGCGAGCGCTGCGGCGGATCGTCCCATTACGTGGACATTCGGTGACTCGGATTCCATGTCACCTCCTCGGTAGATTGGTCGTGTCAGGTGAGGCGAAGGGGTCGGGGTCTGGGTTCCCGGCCCCTTTTTCACGTTCGTCAGGCGGGCTTCGGGACTTTCGCAGGTCTGTGCGGGGGACTTACGGGCGCCGCAGCGCAGGTGACGCACTCCTCGGGCGGGTTCCCGGTGTCGGCCAGGGCGGCTTGGAGGGCGTCGGCGAGCCGTCGGGTGAACCGGGCGGCTGCGGCGAGGACGGCCACCAGGCCCCACAAGGCGGCGGCCGTCCCCCACAGCACCGCGGTCATCACGCGGCCTCCTCGGTGTCGTCGGCCTCGATGGTGAGCCCCCACGTGTCGACCACGTACTCCGCTTCGGTCCGGCCGTTGTTCGCAGCGAGGAGCGCGTGCGGCGGCGCGGTGACCCGGTACACCCGTCCGGGCAGGCGTCCGTTCATCTCCCCGGACGCGTACCGGGCGGCCATGGCCCGGTCGGTGGTCCACGACCAGTTCGCCCGAGCCTCAAGGACGGACCCCCGCCAGAGGGTGACCGGCCGGGCCGGGCGGGGAGCGGGTCGACCGTCGATGGTGAACCCCGCGGTGTCGAACAGCTCCAACCACTCGTGGTGTTCGAGGGCCCGGTCGGGGAACTCGGCGCCGGACCAGGCGTCACCAACGTGGGCAGCGAGGGTGGCTGTGGTGATGAGGCCGCGGTGCCATGCGGTAGCGAGAAGGTAGGGGGCTTGGTTGCGGCCTGCGTATCCGGTGAGGCGGGCGAAGTGTTCGGGGCTGATCGGGGTCGTGGTGGTCTCGACTTCGTGGAGTGCTCGGGCGGCGACGGGGTTGTGGTCCAGGGCGGTAGCCACGTTGGTCCTTCCGGGTGTGTGGGATGTTGGTGTTCAGGCCCGGGGCGGTTGGTGCGCCCCGGGCCTCACTGTGTCCGGGTCACTGGCCGGGGTCCTCGTTCAGGAAGTGCAGCCGCATGGCCTCGGGGCCGTTAGCGCCGGTCGCGTCCTCGACCTTGGTGAGCGCGGCTTCGAACTCGGGGCTGTCGAAGATGTCCTCGGGCAGGTCTTCACCGCAGTAGTAGCCGGTTGTGGACCCGTACTTGTCCGTCCTGGTGGCCTTCCAGCACGCGGTGTCGTCGCAGACGTCGAGGCCGCGGCGGAGTCGGGGGAGGACGGACCGGCATCCTTCGGTTCCGGGTTGGCGGCCGTGGTTCTTGGGCCACCCGTCGTGGCGGTGTTCCACGGTGATGTGGGGTTTGCGGGTCACTGGGTTTCCTTGAGGGTCGTGTTGGTGCGGGTCTGGGTGCGGGTGGTGGTCGCGACTTGGTCGAGGACCGCGGCGGCCCGGTCTCGCAGGTCGTTGGGGACGTTGGTCTTGGCCAACTCGCGTCGGGCGCTGGTCACCGTCTTGGTTGAGTCCAGGAGGACGCCGGCGACCAGGAGGGCGCGTCGGTGTTGGCTGTGGCCGTCGTGGACCTTGGCGCGGTCGCGGAGCTGCCGGGCGAGTTCCGAGTTCGACGGCGCGGTCACGGGTCGCCTCCCTCGATCTCGTCTGCGATCTGCCGCAACGTCTTGATGAGGGTTTCCTTGTCGTTGGTGTGAACGATCCGCCGGGCCTTGGCCATCTGCTTGAACTCGCCGGCGTCACACGGGGCGACGCTGACCATGACGGTCATGGTGTGCGGGTTGTCCGGACCCCGGTTGGGACAGTCCGGCGGGGCAGGGGCCACCGTGCGGATGCTGCCCTCGTCCACACCGAGGTGTCCGAGCCACGTGGCCACGGCGGTCTTATCGACCGGCTTACGGATGCGCGGCAGGATCATCGACGCGAGCTCGTTCGCGTCCGGCACGGTGGCCTCGTCGGGCTCGCCCCGGTCCGCCAGGGTGCGCACGAGGTTCTCGTACACGCCCATCTCCTGGGCGATGCGGCCGTTGTCGTGCGGGTACTTCTCGTCGGGGTGGTCGCCGTCGAGGATCAGCCCGGTGATGATGCGGACGATGCCCGCGGACAGGACGGGGTCGAGGGTCCTGTCGCTCTGAGCTTTGACGGGGTTCAGGCCGAGGACGACGGCGATGCTGCCGATGGCGCGTTCGCCGGGCGTGACGCTGTTTGCTTCGACGTTGCGGACGGTGCCGCGGGTGAGGCTGGCGAGGTAGGCGAGCGCGGACTGGGTGAGCGCGATTTGCTGTCGGCGGTCCCGGAGTGCGTGGCCGATGGGGGTGGTCTTAGGGCTTCCCCTCCCTCGTGAGATGCCGGTCACGACGCCTCCCCGGGGTCGCCGTCCGTACGGGCCTTGTGGACCAGGAGGGGGAGGAGCTTGGCGACGACGGCGTCAACGAGGTCCTCGTCAGGGTCGGGCACCGACGTGAGGGTGGGCTTGGTGGCGCTGAGCGTCTGGGAGACGGCGTCGTTCAGCTCCTGCGATTCCATCGAGCACGGGTCGCCGTCGTCGGGCGGGACCAGCTTGGAGATGCTCGACTCCGGCATGTGGGAACCCTCGGCATCCAGGACAACCGGTTCCGTCAGCCCCGTGTGGTTAATGGTCCAGGCCAGAACCGGGGCGATGGAGGGGCCGTACTCGTCGTCGGTGTACTCGGCCCGCCAACCCTGCCCGGGAACCGCAGCGACTATGGGGAATTCAAGGTCCTGCTCCACGCGATCGAAACCGGGGGTGTCGCGGGCTCGGGCGAGTTCGCCGCGTTTGGGGTCGAGGATCAGGGCGGCGCCGCCGGCTTCCCAGGCGAGGACGGGTGTGCTGTGGGTGGTGCGGCCGTTGTCGTTCTTGAAGCGGGCGACGTAGCCGGGTGCTGCGGTGATCAAGGTGATGGTCTCCTGTTCATCGGTTCTGGATCTGATCTGGGCTTTCTGGGTTGCGGAGGGGCCGCACGGAAGGTGGTACGTAGCGCGTACCGGCTGCGTACCGGTTTGCGTACCACCCCTGTAAGTCTTTGACCTGGTATTTCTTTCTCTAAATAGAGAGAAAGAGGGGGTGGTACGCGCGGTACGCAGGAACACACACCCATCTATGTGTGCGCGCCCGCTCGCGCACACACGCACACACACGAGGGGTGTGTCATCCACGGAAGTGCGTACCACCCTCGACAGAGCCCCAAAAATCGCCCTGACCTGCAATGACGACACCTTTAACCCGGTACGCAACGAGTGCGTACCACCCCCACCCAGGGCGCTCATGAACCGCTCCCGGATCCCGAAAGCTCGATCGCGTCCTCGGTGAAGAACAAGCACTTGACCCGAGTGCCCGCGAACCGTTTCGGGATCAGGTGGGCGGGCCGCTGGTTCTCACGAGTCTTGAGGTAGCCGGAATCCAGCCACCCACCGATCACGGCCTCAAGCGAGTACCCGCTGTTCTCCAAGATCTTGCGGACCCGGTCAGGAAGCAGCGCCGTGCACTCGCCGCTGTCGTCGACGTGACGCACCCCGAGCCATCCCGGGGCCGGTTGCCGACTGTCCCGGTCATTGCCTGGGAACAGCTCCCCGCTGTGTCCAGCCACGTACTCGCGCAATACGTCCATGGCCATCTCCGGCCGATCATCGGTCCGGTTCGGGGTGGAGAACAGCGCCTCCCACTGCTCCAACGGCATCGCTTCGTAGGGCAGCAGGCCGATCCTGCACGCGGTGATCTCGGCCAGGACCAGGGCGGCGACCATCGGGGCGCGGCGGGCGGTCATGTCACTGTCGCCCTTGAGCTGCTCTGAGAGCTCCTTGTGACGCTTGCGCAGGGCGTCCCGACCCCCGGGATCGGACAACCTTTCCTGGAGGTATCGGACGAACTCCGGGCCCGCGTGGCCGTGGTGGGCCGTGACCCCTTCCCTGGCTGCGAACGCGGTCGGGCCGCCGTTGTCGCCGAACGGGGCGATGGTTGTGCCCAGGATGCGCGCGGCCGCGCCCTGGCTGGTGGTGAAGGACAGGGCGGGCCTTTCCCCGGAGGAGAGAAGGATGGTCTCCCAGGGCAACATGTTCCCGAACGCGCCGCCCGATCGGGCCTTCCCGTGGTTCATGGGGACCTGGTACAAGACCTCGTCGATGATCTTGTCGTCGGCCACGGCCATGGTCTCGTCGAAGATCGCGGGGATACCGCGGACCAGGTTCAGCCGCTTCTCGATCGAGTACAAGGTGCTGCGCCAGTTCGACATCGCGTTGGCGTGCTCTGAGGGGTCGAACCAGACACTGCCCGCGATCTGCAGAGCAGTGGTCTTGCCCTTGGTGCTGCGGCTGGACACGTCCACGGTGAAGCTGTTCAGGCCCAGGGCGCGCAGGAGAGGCGCGGCGAAGGCTGCGGCGAGGACGACCCGCGGCACCGGGTAGTTCTCCAGCGTGGCAATGGTGTCCTGCCACCCCTGCACGGTGCCTTTACGCCGATGAGATCGGGCGGGGCCGCGGGTCTCCTCGTAGGCCACATCAACCTTGATGCCCTCATCGGGCGATGCGACGAAACTGCCATCGTCCTGCCAGCCGAGCCAGCGCGCCAGCTTCTCGCTGGGAACCTGTCCTCGGTTGGCGGCCTCGAACTCCGCTAGCCAGCGTTCGACTGCGCGAGCGTCGCCCTCGATGACGGGTAGGCCCGCGGCCCCGAGCTGCTCGATGAGCTTTCGGCCCTGCCGGATGATGTGCCTGGAGACGATCCGAGAAATGGTGCGAGAGCTTCCCAGGGTGTGGTCGGTCCAGGACAGTTCGACGTACTGATTCCCGTCGGGGTCCTCGAAGGTGGCGGTCATGGCCAGCGGGGAGAACGCGAACCGTGCCCACGCCACGTTCCCGCCGACGAGCCGTTTGACGAACACCCCGCCGTGGTTGACCCGATAGTTGTTCGGCGTCTCGGTGCGAGCGGGCAGCCCGAACACTCCGGAGTAGTCGAACGAGTCGGTTGGTTCGGGATCCGCGGTCGGGACGGCTTCAGGCTCTTCCTCGTCTTCCTCCTCCAGTGGGAGGAGGTCATCAAGGGTGTGTCCGGCGGCGAGGTGATCGCAGAGGTCAGCGCCTTTGTGATCGACAGCGGGGCGCCGGACGTCCACGGACTTGGCGACCCTGGAGACCGAGGCCTGTATGGCACGAGCGTGCTTGCGTCCGGGGTCGTCGTTGTCGGCGACGATCACCACGTCGGCGCCGTTCAGGTAGGTGCTGTATTCCTCCTTCCACTTGCGAGGGCCCGCGCCGCCAACGTTGGTGGTGGCGACGTACCCGAGGGCGGCGAGCCTGTCGCAGTCTTTCTCGCCCTCGGTGATGTAGATGGGGATCCCGTCCTGGGAGGCAGTGATGATCTCGGGGAGGCGGTAGAGGACGCGTCGCACGTTCCCGATGCCCGACTTGTCGGCCTTGGGAAGGTAGGGGCGGAACGTCTTCCTTTCGTCCTTGCCGAAGCCGGGCTCATACCGGCGGACCTCGAACAGGACCTGACCGCCCTCGTCCACGTATGGGTACTTCGCCACGACCTTGGGCCGCCCGTTACTGCGGGGCTCGGGGTCCTCGTCGAACAGATCGGCCATGGTTAGGCCGATCTCATGGACGATGTCGGCGCTGTCGCAGCCCGCGTGGCAGTTCAGGAGGACCTTCCCGTCCTGATGCCCGACGGACAGGGAAGCTGCGTGGTCCTCGTGGGATGGGCAGATCGCGGACAGTTGGGCCCCGCTGCCCCGCACGGTGCTTCCAGCGTTTTCGAGTGCGTCCCTGACGGTGTCCAGAGAGCTGGTTTTGATCACCGGTCACCCTCTTCGTGGTCGGTGTGGAAGGGGGTGGGTTGGGCCTCGTGTTCTGGTTTCATCGGTCACCGCCGTAGCGGCGGGCGACCACGACCCAGATGGCGCGGCCGCATCCTGAGGCGCGGCGACCAGCAACTTTCCCGGACCACGAGAAGGTGGTGTGGTGTCCGGAGCATCGGGGGCACTTGTAGATCGCGATCCAGCGGCGCCGACGCCCGGCCGGCGGGAACAAGCTGGCGAACGCAGTCGGGAGCTTGTCGAGGGTGGACTGTCCTCCATCAGGAGGAGCGGTTACGGTAAGGGGAGACCCCTGGGAAATCACTGATAGCTCCTCGTGGTCTTCTCCCCGCACACCCGCGGGGTTTCTGGCCCGGTCAGCGTTGGCGCGCTGAGCGGGCCGTTTTCGTGGTTGGGGTTACGCGGCATCAGGGCCACCGCCTTTGCGCTTACGGCGCGGCGGGCGTGCCCGCAGCGGTTCCACAGCGGTGGACGGCGCGGCCGTGCGGCGGCGCGGTGCCCCTGCTCCAGCGCGGCTGCCGGTGCGGGAGGGTTTCGCGGCCGCGGCGGGACCTGAGGTCGCGGGCCGCTCCCCCATGCGGATGATCTCGTCGTACTGCTCACGGGTGAACGCGATGATGTTGCGGCGACCGACCCGGACATGCGGGTATTCGCCTTTTCGCGCCCTCTCCTTGACCGTCGACTCCTTGGTCCTGCGCAGGGCGTCCGCGATGTCCTTCGCCGTGTACAGCTTGGGCAGTTCAGTCACGCCGCCCCCTTGGCCTCGTCACTCCAGGCGTCCACTTCGGCCTTCAGGTAGCGGACCAGGCGCCCGCTCGGGCCGACCCGGTGCCGCTCGGGCCCGTAGCGGTCTTCCTCCCACCAGCGCTGGAGAGTCCTGGGGTGCACGCCGATGCTCTCGGCTGCATACTCCTTGGTCACCCAGCGAGGCTCATTCGGAAGCTTCTTGGTATCCAACGCCACTCCTCACATACGTCCCTTAAATCAACAGAGCCATGTTGACAGTAGTTCTGTTTCTGGAGATGCTAGCAGCACTCACCGGACATAGCTACACACGGAAGGCGGCGACGGGAGTGCTCGTTACAGTGGCGCCTATGGCGACGCGCAAGGCGAAGATCCACGGACCCACGACTAAGACCGTCGCGGCCAACATCCGGCGACTCAGAGAGCGCGTGGGATGGTCGGTCCCCACGCTGGCGACCCGCACCAAGGAACTCGGCTACCCGGTGCCTCCCGAGGCGATTCACAAGATCGAGGCCGCTGCCGAGGACCGCCCCGGCGCGCGCCGCATCAACGTCGACGAGCTGACCGTCCTGGCCGTTGCGTTGTCCACCACACCGAACGCCTTGATGTTGCCGACCACGGTGCACGGGAATGCTGACGTGACCGGGGTCGGTGAGCTTTCAGCGCGGGAGGCGTGGAAGTGGGCGCGCGGCGAAGAGCCCCTCCCGATGGGAGCCCGCACCGAACCGCTCCCCGCAGACAGCGAGGAAGAGCTTCAGCGCTACCGGGAACTGGGAACCCAGCAGGAGATCCGCCGGCGCCGCTTCCAGCAGGAGAACCGCCCCGACGACGTTCCTGACTTCACCGACTTCGGCCAGCTGGAGATGGGGCAGCTTGCTGCTCTTGACGAGTTGGTCGACAGGGCTACGGCTCCTGCGATGAAGGCCCTCGATCGGAAGCTGTCGTGGAAGACCGTCGTGCGGTACTTGGCCCTGCGGGTTGATCAGGCTCGGTGGGAGCGGCATCAGGAGTATCTGGTCAACCGCACCGAGGACGACCTTGAGCGGGAGCGCCAGGAGGGCAAGGCGGCCGCCCGGAAGATCCTCGGCTCACCGGATCCGGAGGACTGACGTGGGGTACGCGGAGAGTCGCGGCACGTACTTCCGAGGCAGGTACAAGCGCCCGGACGGCAGCTATGGCACGGTCGCCGATAGCCGCGGCAAGACGATCAAGTTCCCCACCAAGACGGCGGCCAAGCAGGCAGCGACCGCAGCTGAGACCGACGTACGGCGCGGTGAGTGGACCGACCCGAGGTCGGGGCGAATCACGTTCGGCGAGTACGCCGGCCGCTGGTACGCAGCGCAGGATCTCGCTCCGTCCACGATGCAGAACCTCAAGCGGCACATCGAAGAACACCTGCTCCCCGAGTTCGAGAGCTGGTCTCTGGCCGACATCACGTCGTTCGATGTGGACGCCTGGGAGCGGCGGGAGAAGGAGGCCGGGTACGCGGTGTCCTCGGTGAAGACGTGGCGCGGCACCTTGCACACGATGTTGGGTGACGCCGTCGACGAGGGGGCGATCGCGGCGAACCCGGCGACGAAACGGCGCGGTCGCGGTAAGCGGGCCGGCCGGTCTCGTGCCCGCGGGCCGGAGAAGGTCATCACGAACACGCTCGGGGCGCTGCGGATCGCGGAACGGGCAGCGCTACTCAGTGGCAGGGACGACGAGTTCGTGGCCGTGCTGCTTAAGTTCTTCACCGGGGTTCGGTGGGCGGAGCTGGTCGGCCTGGAAACGAAGTACGTGCGCGCCGGCGCCGTGCGGGTCGAGGCCCAATTGTGGGAGGACGACGACGGGGTGTTCCACCTGCTCCCGCCCAAGGAGGACTCCTACCGGACGGTGGACATCCCCGACTTCCTCGGGCGCCTGGTCGCCGATCACATCGAGGCGTCCGCGCCGACGCCCTGCGAGTGCCACGGCCGCACGTTCGTGTTCAAGGGCGCGGCCAAGATCCGCACCGGCGGGGCGGGCGCCAAGCTGGTCGACGTGGCCCGACTGGCCGGGGTGTCCTCGGGCACCGTCTCCAACGTGCTCAACAAGCCCGAGACGGTGTCGGAGACGACCAGGCGCCGGGTCACCAACGCGGTGTCCGAACTCGGGTTCGTGCACGGCGGGTCGGCGACGACGGCGCCGCACTGGCGCAGGAACGGGTTCGCGACGTGGGTGTTCTCGCCGTCGGCCTCGGGCCGGTATCCGAAGAAGGCGCCGCAGCCGGAGCGGCCGGTTCCGGTGACGGGGGAGCCGTGGCCGGGTGTGCCGGTGCGTGGCAGGAATGCCGCTGCGCGGGCGTCGGGTGAGTGGGAGCCGGTGGCTGCGGGGTTGACCCCGCACGGGCTGAGGCACTCGAACAAGACCGCCATGGTCGAGCTCGGGATGTCGGCGCCTCTGATGGACGAACGCCTCGGTCACGAGGACGGTTCGGTCCAGTCCAGGTACAGCCATGTCACGCCGGAGATGCGCCGGCGGCTCATGGACGCGTTGACGCGGGAGTGGGAGCGGGCGTTGGACGCGCGGTTGGAGTTGGCGTCGGGGTCGCCGGTGGCGGTGTTGGAGTCGCTCCTGCGGGAGCGGGAGGCGGTCCGGGCTGGGAACGTGGTGCCGCTGAGGGGAGCTCAGAGCCGATGACTCACAGCAACATCATGGTTACCCGATCCAAAATTTCTCCCAGGAATCTCCCAAACGGCCCCGGGAACGAGGAAGGGGCCCGACTCGGTTTCCCGAATCAGGCCCCTGACCTGCTGTTTCTTCCGTCGGGGTGGCGGGATTTGAACCCACGACCTCTTCGTCCCGAACGAAGCGCGCTGCCAAGCTGCGCTACACCCCGAAGCAACGTCCCCAAGTCTAGCGGACGTGTGGAGTGGTTGTGCACGCCGATTCCGCCGAAGCGGATCCGCGCGGGTCAGAGCCCGGGGCGAGGTCGGTCAGGGCGCAGCGACGAGGTCCAGGAGGGACGCTTCGGGGCGGCAGCAGAACCGTACCGGGGCGTAGGGGGAGGTGCCCAGGCCGCCGGAGACGTGCAGCCACGCGTCGCCGTACCCGTTGAGGCCCCAGGCCCGCTTGCGGTCGATCCCGCAGTTGGTGACGAGCGTCCCGTAGTACGGCAGGCACAGCTGGCCGCCGTGGGTGTGCCCGGCGAGGAGGAGCTGGTAGCCGTCGGCCTCGAACCGGTCCAGGTTCGCGGGCTCCGGGGAGTGCAGGACGCCCAGCCGGATGTCGGCCGCGGTGTCGGCGGGACCGGCGATGTCCTCGTACCGGTCCAGCTTGATGTGTGAGTCGTGCACGCCGGCCAGGGCCACGTCGAGCTGACCCGCCTTCAGGGAGCCCTTGCGGTTGTTGAGGTCCAGCCACCCGGAGGCCGTCATCGCCGCGCCCAGGTCCCGCCAGGGCAGGTCCGGCACCCGACGCTTGTTGTAGTCGGTTTTGCTGGTCCGCCACAGGTAGCGCGCCGGGTTCTTCAGCTGGGGGGAGAACAGGTCGTTGGATCCGTACACGAAGGCGCCGGGCCGGTCCAGGAGGGGGCCGAGGGCGTCGATGAAGGGACCGACCGCCTCCGGGTGGGCCAGGGAGTCCCCGGTGTTGACCACCAGGTCGGGCTCGTAGGCCTCCAAGCTCCGGATCCAGTCGATGAGCATCTTCCGGCCGGGCGTCAGGTGAGCGTCGGCGAGGTGCAGGATCCGCATGCGGGGGCTGCCCTCGGGCAGCAGGGGGAGTTCGTACCGGCGCAGCCGGAACCAGTTGCGTTCGATGACCGAGGCGTACCCCAGCCCGGCCACACCGACCGCGCCGGTGACTGCGGCCGCGCGTCCGATGCGGCGCAGGAGTGTTCTGTCTTCGGCGCCCATCCGGCCCTCCTTCGTCGTTGACTGATGGTCTCAGATCCGGCGGCCGCCCCGCGCAAACCGTTGGTGGGCGCACACCGGGCGGCCATAGGATCAGGCCATGTCCGAACTCAAAGCCCGCCTCAAGTCCGACCTGACCACCGCCATGAAGGCGAAGGAGAAGGTTCGCACCGCCACCCTGCGCATGGTGCTCACCACCATCGCCACTGAGGAGTCCGCGGGCTCCTCCCAGCGGTCCCTCGACGACGACGAGGTCACCAAGCTGCTCATGCGCGAGGCCAAGAAGCGCCGCGAGGCCGCCGAGGCCTTCGACAACGGCGGCCGCCCCGAGGCCGCCGCCAACGAGCGGGCCGAGAGCGAGATCCTCGCGGACTACCTGCCCAAGCCCCTCACCGACGACGAGCTCGCGGAGGTCGTCAAGGCCGCGGTCGCCGAGACCGGTGCCTCCGGCATGAAGGAGATGGGCAAGGTCATGAAGGTCGTCAACGCGCAGATCGCGGGTCGGGCCGAAGGCTCCCGTGTGGCCGCGGAGGTCAAGAGCCAGCTCGGCTGACCGTACCCGGCGGCAGGGGTCTCAGCGCACGCGGCAGACCAGTGCGGCACACGAAGCGGGGGCGGTGGTGACCAGGTCACCACCGCCCCCGCTTTCAGTTGTCAGCCCGCCGGTCAGCCGTTGGGCGTGGACCGTGCTCAGTCCGTGCCGTTGCGCCCGATCGGCCCCGCCGGCTGTGCCGGGTGCCAGCCTTCCGGGGGCGAGCTGTCGGCGTTGTCCTGTCCGCCGCCTTCGCTCAGGAATACGTTGACCGTGGCTCCGTCGGGGAGTCGGCTACCCGGGTCGGGGTTGACCGCCGCCACCGAACCCTCGGACTCCGAGGACCTGACGGACGTTCCGGAGACGCTCACCGAGTAGCCGGCCTCCTCCAGCTCGGACACCGCGTCCGACTCGCTCATGCCGACGACGTTCGGTACGCCGCCGTCGTCACTGGCCGGGCTGGCGTCATCGTCGTCATCGTCATCGCCGCCGCTCGGCTGCGAGGTGGAGCCGAACTGGCTCGGCGCGGACGCCAGCTGTTCGGTGTCCAGGCCCTCGTGGGCGCCGCGCATGGTCTCCTGCCAGATCGGTCCGGGGATCGTCGCCCCGTACACGACCGGGAAGTGCCGGTCCCCGATGGTGACGTTGCGCAGCGGGTACTCCTGCGGACCGCGCGGGTCGCCGACGAACACGCTGCTGGCCATCTGCGGCGTGAACCCGGCGAACCAGGCGGCGGCGGAGCCGTCGGTGGTACCGGTCTTGCCGGCCGCGGGGCGTCCGATGCCCAGACCCGCTGCGGTACCGCCGCTGAAGGTCTGCTGCAGCAGGTAGCTGGTGCCGTCCGCGACGTCCTCGTCGATCGCTTCTTCGCACTCGGGCTCGACGTCGATCGTGGTGCCGGACTGGCGGTCCTCGATCTGGTCGATCGCCTGCGGCTGGCAGTACGTTCCGCCGGAGGCGAAGGTCGCGTAGGCGTTGGCCATCCGGATCGGGGAGACCTCCTCGCTGCCGAGGACGAAGCTGCTGTTGGCGAGGGAGTTGGCGTTCTCCGTGAACACGGTCCCGTCGGCCCGCTGCAGGCCCAGCTTCTCCGACATCTCCATCGTGTTGCACAGCCCGGCACGCGCCTGGAGCTGGGCGAAGAAGGTGTTGGAGGAGGCCTGGGTGCCGGAGACCATGTTGTGGTTGCCCTCGTCGCTGTCACCGGCGTTGCTCAGTGTCCACGACTCCAACCGGCCGCCGTCACAGGACTCCTGCCCGGTCACCGTGGTGGAGCTCGGCGAGTTGAACGAGGTGCTGTACGGCAGCCCTTCTTCCAGCGCGGCCGCCAGGCCCACCGCCTTGAAGGTCGAACCCGCCTGGAACCCGGTGCTGCCTCCGCGGTCCGAGTCGGCGGTGAAGTTGACCGTGGTCTCGCCGAGGTTGCTCTCGTCGGGGCCGTAGTTGCGGCTCTGCATCATGCCGAGGATCCGGCCGGTGCCGGGCTCGATGACCGCTTGCGCGGCGACCTTCCGGGAGTCGTTCTCGCGCGGGACCCACTCGTCCACGGCTTCCTGACCGGCCTCCTGCGTCTGCGGGTCCAGGGTGGTGTGGATCTCCAGCCCGGCGGTGCGCAGCCAGCGGGCCCGTTCGGTCTCGTTGGGCCCGAACCGGTCGTCCTTCTCGATCTCCTGCACCACGTAGTCGCAGAAGAACGGTTGGTCGCTGGGGACACAGCCGTTGGGCGGGGTGTCCAGCTCGAGTTCCATCTCCTCGGACTTGGCCTCCTCGGCCTCGGCCTCGGTGATCTTTTCGGTGGCGACCATGCGGTCCAGGACGATGTCGCGCCGGTCCTGGGTCTGCTCGGGGAAGAAGCGGGGGTTGTACAGGTACGGATAGCGCACGAGCCCTGCGATGGTTGCGGCCTCGTGCAGCTCCAGCTCGCCCGCGGACACGTCGAAGAAGTGCTGTGCGGCGGACTCGACGCCGTAGGCGCCGTCACTGAAGTAGGCGATGTTGAGGTAGCCCTCGAGGATCTCGTCCTTGCTCATCCGCTGTTCCAGGGCCATCGCGTAGCGCAGCTCCCGGATCTTGCGGGCGACGGTCTCCTCCTGGGCCTCGTCCAGCTCCTCCTGTGAGGTCGCGGCCTCGATCTGCACGTTCTTGACGTACTGCTGGGTGATGGAGGAAGCGCCCTCGGTGTTCCCGCCGACCGTCCGAATGGCGGCGCGTAGCGTACCGGACACGTCCAGGCCGCCGTGCTCGTAGAAGCGGGAGTCCTCGATCGCCAGTATCGCGTCGATCATGACCGGCGAGATGTCGTCGATGTCGACGAGCTCCCGGTTCTGATCGAAGATCTCGGCGATGGTGCCGCCTTCGCTGTCATAGATGGTCGACCGCTGCGGCGGCGGCGGCGTCTCGAGCTGGCTGGGCATGTCCAGGAAGCCGCTGGCGACGTTGCGTGCGGTGATCCCCATGCCGCCGACCGCCGGGAGGGCGAGCGCGGCTACGAGGAGACCGGCTATCACGCCGACGACCACCAGTTGGCTGATTCTTTGAAGCAATGTCCCCTGACCCACCCCATCAGACTAAGTGACCACGAACGCTCAAAAGTGGTGCGATCGGTAACGAATGGTGTGTTTTCACGCCGCATCGCCCGTGCTGACGCACGTGCAGTGCCCCCAGACCATCTTTCCACGGTTATCGCAGACCGGCCCCGGTGCGGTTCGGCCGGCGGGCGCCTCCCCAGTCGGAGGGAGAGAGGTCCGCGGTCGCGCAATGGCCCGCTCGGGCCATATCCATGAGACGGGAAGTGGGTCGATTGGGTTCTGGTCGGTGTGACCGTTCGGACCGTACTTTCGAGATGTGGGGGTGTCGTGACACCACGTGTACATCGAACCCCACGCGGTAGCGGGAGGCCACCGTGTTCTCCTCCACTCAACCAGAGCACACCAACCACCCGTGACCGCGAGAGCGAGACCACACGTCTGGGAAGTGGGCCACATGTGGACCAACCAGTGGACGACGCGCGCACAGTGCCGACGGATCGACCCCGACGCCCTCTTTGTTCAGGGGGCCGCGCAGAACCGGGCCAAGCTCCTCTGCCACGGCTGCCCGGTACGCGCCGAATGCCTGGCCGACGCGCTGGACAACCGCGTCGAGTTCGGGGTCTGGGGCGGCATGACCGAGAGAGAGCGCCGCTCCCTGCTGCGCAAGCACCCGGAGGTCACCAGGTGGGCCCCCGTCCTGGAGGAGGCCCGCCGCGATGGCGCGGATGATCTCTCCCGGTACGCGGCCGCCAAGTGCGGTGAAGCCTCCTCAACTCCGAGCGCAGCCTCCTGAACCGTTGCTGATGACTTAAGCAAACATCAGCATTCCGTGCGTTTCTGTACGAAAGGTCCGTGACGGTGTCACCACAACCTCAGCTGGGTGTCCTGACGACGGTGTCCCGTTTCTTTCCGCCTTTGCGGTCTTGCGCCACCGGCCCGCCCCGCACCCGCCCTGCGGCGGGTGCGGGTGGTGCGGGTCCTACGGTCGGCTCCACGGGCCTTCAGAGCTTCCGCTCCCCGGTCTCCGGCCACTCCGGTACCGGTACTGCCCACCTGCGCCGCCAAGGCGGCGAGGTTGCGCGCTGCGTTCACATCCCGGTCCAACACCAGGGGACACTCATCGCAGTCGAACACCCGGATGTGCAGCGGCAGCTTGGCTTTCGTCGCCCCGCACCCCGAGCAGGTCTTACTACTGGCGAACCACCGGTCGGCCACCACCAGGCGCCCGCCGTTCCAGGCGGTCTTGTAGTCCAGCTGGCGGCGGATCTGCCCGAACCCCGCATCATGGATGCGGCGGGCCAGACGCCGGTTCTTGACCATCCCGGTCACGTTGAGGTCTTCGATGACCACGGTGCCGTACTCGCGCGCCACACTGGTGGTCAGGTGGTGCAGCGCATCGGTGCGTAGGTTCGCCACCCGGTGGTGCACCCTGTTGCGGTTCCGGTTGGCCTTGACCCACCGCTTCGAGGGAGGGCGCCCGGTGCGCCGGTCCGGGCCCTGGCGCCGCGACACCACCCGCGAGGCCCGGCGCAGGTCGGTCAGTGCCCCCTCCAGGTGGCGGGGGTTGGCCACCTGCCGCGCCCCACCGTCGGAGTCGGCGACCACCGCCAGGGACGTCAGGCCCAGGTCCACCCCGGCCACCCCCTCCGGCCGGGCCGGAGTGGTGGGGCGCGCTCGATCTCGACCTGGAAGGCCACCTGCCACCGCCCCCGCCGGTGCGAGACCGTGGCCGAGAGGATACGCGCGGTGCCGTTGGCCAGGCGGCGGTGGAGTTTGCGGGTGGACTCATGGGTGCGCACCCGCCCCACCACCGGCAAGGTGACATGACGACGGGAGTCCTCACACCGGATCGCCCCGGTGGTGAACCGGCACGACAGCGGCGCCCGGTGCTTGGACTTGGGCCGCGGCACCCCCACCCTCGCACCCTTGCGATCGCCCCGCTTGGCGGCGGAGTAGCCGTCAAAGGCAGCCGCCGCGTTCGCTAGGCCGGTGTTGTAGGCCTCCTTGGAGTTGTCCGCCCACCAGGTGGCGAACCGGGGGTCCTGGCGTTTGGTGGCGTTGAACGCCCGCCGCAGGGCGGGCAGCGACCAGGACCGCCACGGGGTGCGCTCGGACTCAGCAACCCCGTAGGAGGCCTCGGCCTTGCGTTGGTCCCAGGTGGCCAGGGCGATTCAGCGTGCCCAGTTGAAGCTAACCCGGGCGGCTCCGCAGTGCGAGCGCAGCCGCTGCTCGGTCTCGGCGCCGGGGTCCAGGGCGAAGACGTAGGCCTGGACCGCGTGCCCGGGGCGGGGCTCGAACCCCCGCTTCTTCTTGCGCTTGTTCTTGCCTTCTGCTTGTTGCTCGTCCTGGTGTAGAGCGGTCTCGGCCACGGGTTCCACCCCCTCCCGGCGTCTCATTCGCCTCGTTCACACGTTCGAGAAAGACGTTAGCGGGCCGATCCGGCCGGTGTCCGGAGAATCGGCGAACTCCCCTGATTTTTTCTCCGGACCGGTCTGAGTGCCTGGTTCTGCGCCGGTGGCCTGCGGCCGTCGTGCTGTGTGTTGACCGGGGTGGAGGGTTGCTGATGGAACCCGGAACAGCTCACAACCTCAAGCGGACCCTCGGTCAGGACCCCTCGGTGGGGTCCTCCCCCGCCAGGGCCGACCCGATCCCGCGCAGGCCGACGAGGTCGTGTACGTCCTCCGGCCGGGCGGCGACCTCGGCCACCCGGACCCCTCGGTGCGCGGACATCAGCCGAGTGCTCAGCCGCGCCTCGCGTTCGTGCGTCTGAACCCGTTCCGCGTGCAGCCGCAGGGCGGCGGCGGCCAGCGGGTGTGTTCCCCCCTCCGCCAAAGGCGCGGCCGCCGCCAGTGCCGTGTCGGCGCCCAGCCGTGCCCCGGGGCCGGGCGGCAGGGGGTGGGTCCGGTTGATCACCAGACCGGCCAGCGGCATGGACTCCTTCGCCAGCCGCTCCATGAAGTAGGAGGCCTCGCGCATCGCGTCCGTGTCCGGTACGGCCACCACCACGAATGCCGTTCCCGGTGTCTGGAGCAGCCGGTAGGTGCGCTCCGCGCGCTCCTGGAAACCGCCGAACACCGTGTCGAAGGCGGAGACGAACGATCGCAGGTCGGCCAGGAACTGGGCACCGACGATCTTGCCCACCACCGAGCTCACCACGTTGAATCCGGCGCCGAGCAACCGGAACGCCCCCGTGCTCGCAGGGGTGCTCAGGAACCGGATGAGCTTGCCGTCCAGGAACCGGCCGAGCCGTTTCGGGGCGTCGAGGAAGTCCAGGGCCGACCTGCTGGGCGGGGTGTCCACCACGATGAGGTCCCACTCGCCGGACTGGCGCAGCTGTCCCAGCTTCTCCATCGCCATGTACTCCTGTGTTCCGGAGAAGCTCGTGGAAAGCGTTTGGTAGAAGGGGTTGGCCAGGATCTGGCGGGCCCGTTCGGGGTCGGCGTGCTCCCGCACGACCTCGTCGAAGGTCCGCTTCATGTCCAGCATCATGGCGTGCAGGCTGCCCGTAGCCGTCTCGGGGAGCGGTACCGGGCGGGGAGTGTTGTCCAACTCCTCCAGGCCCATCGACTGGGCCAGGCGCCTGGCCGGGTCCACGGTGATCACGACGGCCCGCCGTCCGCGCTCGGCAGCGCGCAGGCCCAAGGCGGCCGCGGTGGTGGTCTTGCCGACCCCGCCCGCCCCACAGCACACGACGATCCGGGTCGCCGGGTCGTCGACGAGGCCGTCCACGTCCAGCCGACCCGCCTCGGACCTGACCGTACTGGACCTGAACCGTTCGGACACGGGGGCCCGGGTGCCCTCCGGAGCGGTGCCGGTCACCGTGCCACCCCCTGCTCGATCAGCCGTTGCGTGAGTGTGCCCAGTGCCGCCCGGCCCACTCCGCCCGCCAAGAAGGGCAGCTCCAGCAGGGGGCGTTCCAGTCCCTCGAGATCCTCGCGCACCCTCTGCTCCAGGAGGTGGCGCAGGGCGTGGGCGCGGACCTCGCCGGCGAGGTCCGCGGCGAGCTCCTCGGCGCCGTCCAGCCGGGCCGCCTTCAGCCCGGAGGCGAGTTCGGCGGTGTCCAGGTCTCCGGCGGCCGCGGCCGCCAGGTCGGTGGGGCCGAGGAGCGGAGGGCTGACCATGTTGACCAAGACCGTGCCCAGGTGGAGTCCGAGTCCGCCGATCTCGGCGAGCCCGTCCCGGGTCTCTTGGGAGGGCATCTCCTCCAGCAGGGTCACGAAGTGCACCCTGGTCTGCTCGGAGCGGATGACCTCCATGACCCGGTCGGCGTGGTTGCGGATCGGACCCACCCGGGCCAACCCGGCCACTTCGGAGTTCACGTTCAGGAACTGCGCGATCCGCCCGGTGGGCGGTGCGTCCATGACCACGGCGTCGTAGTGGAAGGGCGCTTCGGAAGGGGTGTCGGTGGAGCGGCGCCGCCCGCCGACACGGCGCCGGACCGCCTCGGTCGCCTTGCCGGTGAGCAGGACGTCCCGCAGGCCCGGCGCGATGGTGGTCGCGAAATCCACTGCGCCCAGCTTGGTCAGTGCCTGCCCGGCCCTGCGCATCCCGTAGAACATCTCCAGGTACTCCAGCAGGGCCGCCTCGGCGTCCGCCGCCAGTACGTACACGGAGCCGCCGCCCGGAGCGGACATCATCGCGCGCTCCTCGTAGGGCAGGGCCGAGCTCCCGAGCAGGGTGGCCACCCCTTGGCGGCCCTCCACTTCGACCAGCAGCACCCGTCCGCCCCCGGACGCCAGTGCCAGGGCCAGGGACGCCGCCGCCGTCGTCTTACCCGTGCCGCCCTTGCCCGTCACGATGTGCAGTCGGGCAGGGGCGAACGCCCCCTCCGGGCCCCGGTCGTGCGTTCCCCGTTCACGATCGTTCACCCAAGGGAGTCTATGTGCGGGCCGTCACCGGGCGAGAGTGCCGCGGCGCGGGGGTCGCCTGGCCTGCCGATTGGGTGCGGGTGAGTAGGGTGAGCGGCGTTGAGGTGCGGCCCTGCGGGGCCGTTGACGACCGAGAGGGGTTAGACCATGACCAAGTGGGAGTACCAGAGCGTGGCACTGCTGTCGCACGCGACCAAGCAGATCCTGGACAACTGGGGTGAGGACGGCTGGGAGCTGGTCTCCGTCGTGCCCGCGCCGCTGCCCGAGGGCACCGACCCGCGCAACCAGCAGTACGTCGCCTACATGAAGCGGGCCGTCTAGATGGCGACCCCCGAGGAGCGCATCGCTGAACTGGGCCTGACCCTGCCCGAGGTCGTACCCCCGGTGGCTGCCTACCAGCCGACCGTGCGCAGCGGTGACCACGTGTACGTCTCGGGGCAGCTGCCGTTCCTCGAAGGCAAGCTCCCTGAGACCGGCAAGGTCGGTGCCGAGGTGGACGCCGAGACCGCTCAGGACCTGGCCGCCGTCTGCGCGCTGAACGCCATCGCGGCGGTGCGTGCCGAGATCGGGGAACTGTCGAACGTGGTGCGGATCGTGAAGGTGGGCGGCTTCGTCGCGAGCTCCCCCGACTTCACCGGGCACCCCGGCGTGATCAACGGGGCCAGCGAACTGCTGGGCCAGGTCTTCGGCGAGGCCGGCGTGCACGCCCGGGCCGCCGTCGGTGTCGCGGCCCTGCCGTTGGACGCTCCGGTCGAGGTTGACATGATCGTTGAGGTCCGCTGACCGGTCCCGAGGATCTTCCGGGCCACGGCGCGGCTATCGCGAACGACAGGAGTGCGTCGATGACCGAGAACGACGGCGTGGCCCGGCCCCGTCCCGCCGCAACCGTGATGCTTCTGCGTCCGGCGGCGGGCACCACAGGGGCCCAGGCGGAGTGCCCCATGGAGGTCCTGCTCATGCGCAGGGTCCCCTCCATGGGCTTCGCCCCGGGCGCCTACGTCTTTCCCGGTGGCCGGGTGGACGAGCGCGACGCCGACGGCGCCCTGCCTTGGACCGGCCCGAGTCCGGAGGAGTGGGCGGAGACCCTCGGCACCGACGTGCCGATGGCCCGGGCGCTGGTGTGCGCCGCCGTCCGCGAGACCTTCGAGGAGACCGGCGTGCTGCTGGCCAGTGAGCCGGAGCGCGCGGGCGAGGAGTCCATCACCCTGGACACCGCCGTCGACGGCTGGGAGGAGGACCGGCTGGGCCTCATCGACCGTTCCCGCTCCTTCACCGAGGTGCTGTCACGACGTGGCCTCGTACTGCGCTCGGAGTGGTTGCGCGCATGGTCGCGTTGGATCACCCCCGCACCGCAGCCGCGCCGTTTCGACACCTGGTTCTTCACCGCCGAACTCCCTCCGGGGCAGCGGGCGCGCGACGTCGGAGGCGAGGCGGACCTCACGCAGTGGACGGACCCCTCGGTGGTCGCCTCGGAGTGGGAGGCGGGCCGGATGCCGATGCTCCCGCCGACGGTGATCGCCTGTGCCCAGCTGGCGGATCGGCGGACCCTCCGAGGTGTGCGGGAGAGCCGACGGGATATCGTTCCCATCGAACCGGACGTTCGGGAAATCGACGGTCAACTCCGTATCGTGGCCCCAGACGGGACCCACTTCCCCCTACCGAGACCCAACACGGCGCAGTGAGCGTGCCCACCAAGCGGTGTGGAGCGCCGCTCCGCGGATAGGTTTCCCAGCATGTCCTCTTGGCCGTCCTTCAGACCAGTCCGGTTTCGGCGAGCGAAGCGAGGTGCGATGAGGATCGACGGTTCCGGGACACTGCGCGCTGGCTGCGTACTGTGCCCCAACCCTGGACCGATGACGTTGGAGGGAACCAACACCTGGATCCTGAGGGAGCCGGGTGCGCGCGGTGTCGTGGTCGTCGACCCCGGGCCGCACGACGAGCGGCACCTGGAACGTGTGGCGCGGACCGTTCAGGAACAGGGCGCTCAGGTCCTGATGGGTCTGGTGACACACCGACACTTCGACCACACCGAGGGTTCGCGGTACTTCTCCGAGCTGACTGGCGCCCCTGTGCACGCGGTCGACCCGGAGATGCGGGTGAGCGGTGCGGGTCTGTCGGACGGGCAGCTGATCGACGCGGAAGGTCTGGAGATCCGGGTCCTCGAGACCCCGGGGCACACCGACGACTCGGTGTGCTTCTTCCTGGAGGCCGACAGCGCCGTCCTCACCGGCGACACGATCCTCGGTCACGGGACTCCCGTAATCGACGGAGACGACGGTCTCGCCCCCTACATGGACTCGCTGTACCGGCTGCGCGACCTGGCCCGGGAATACCAGGTGCGGACCCTGCTGCCGGGCCACGGGCCCATCCTGACGTCGCCGCTGGCGACGCTGAACTCCTACATCGGCCACCGCGAGTCGCGCCTGGCCCAGGTGCGGGACGCGGTGGAGGCGGGCGCGACCAAGGTCGACGAGGTCATCGACCGGGTCTACCCGGACATCGCGGAGCGGATCCGGCCCGCGGCGGCCTCCTCGGTCCGTGCGCAGCTGCGCTACTTGGCGACCAAGGGTGAGCTGCCCGAGGGCGTCGAGAACTGACGGGGTGCCGCGTACCGGTCGGCGTGCCCTCTCTCCGCCGCTGAGACCCCCGGAACAGCGCTGCGGCCGTCACCCCGAAGGGGTGACGGCCGCACAGCGTTCTCCGTCCCGCCACGGCGTCCTGACGGACGCGGCCACCTGGTGGCGGGCACAAGGCCTACCAGCGGGTGCGGCGCCTACCGGTGGGGGCACTACCTGCTGGTAGGGGCGGGTTCTGGCCAGGCCGTGTTTTTCTGGATGCTTTCGCTCGTGTCGGCGGAGCCGACATCGATGCGAGCGGCCGTCCACGCAATCTCCCGCCAGACGATGAGCGAAGTTCAGCCCGGGTTTGGCTGTCCGAGCTTCATCGGCGCCGCGAGAGGCAGCGTGGTGGCAGCGAGCGCGGAATGATCCAAAAAACACGCCCTAGCTTGTCGTTTAACCTCGAGCCCGTGACCGCACAACATCTCGGTCACGGGCTTTCCCGTTCCCCGGACACAACAACGGCCTTCGCGTGATCATGTGCGCTGTCGAGACGCTGATGACCAACCCGAAGGCCGTCACCATGAGTCTGCTGCACCAGCACGCCCCTGTCGAGTCACTGT